>CAZKAY010000001.1:0-29546 GCA_964550975.1 uncultured Thermoproteales archaeon
CGAGCCTACCGATACACAGCTAACCCGACACCCGGATCAACTAGGGTTTAGGGCTGCCCCCTGCCCCCAATCCCGGGATTGAGGGGCAAGTGCTACGCTACGTCAACCCGGGTTGACGAATCATACAATGACATTATAGTGATAATTGGGGTTGGTGGTTGGGTTCGGGATAAGCGTTATAGTGGGTTTGATGAATGCCTCACACCCTCCACAATGATATGAGGGAGATGGGTGTGAGGCATGAAAACCAAATTTTATTATAGGATATTGACGATAAAGATGAAGAAGGAGAGGAAAGAGATTCAGGATTTCATTGAGGAATGGAGGAAAAGGGTTTTCCTCTATCTTAGTGGAAAAAGCGGTATGAAGGATAACTATATTTACTATTATGTTGATTCAAGTGTCGCAGAGATAAAGGAGGAATTAAAGAAGCATGGTAGGTTTAAAAGGGTTTGGCCTATATTAAACACAGCATTTTACCTCAACAGGAAAATAATTCATGGCAGTGGATGTGCGCCGGTAAGGATTGATGTTGATAAGGGGATATTGAAATTTAGATGGCTAAGCTTGATTATCAATTTGCCTAAAAGTACTGTGAAAGAGATAGAGAATGTTTTAAGCAAAAGGGTGGTTAAATGCATAGGGCAATTGATATTGAAGGATGGCGTTATTTTTAAGCTAATATTCTTCAAGCCATTTCAAAGAAAGCTGTTGAAACCTCCCTTCGAGATAATTGCAATTGATATAAACAGTATGCATGGAGTTAAAATATTGAATATACGTGTAGATTTTCAATCAATCAAACTGATTTATCAGAAAAGGTTGAAGCCACCGAATCACTCCAACATTTGGCGAGAAATAAGAAAGCGGCAAAAGCTATACAGCATAACTTTCAATAAAATTTATGCCAAAGAGATAAAGCAACTTGGAAGGAGGAGGAAAGGACTCAATAAAAATTTCATAAACAACGTAATCCATATTTTAAGGAAACTAGTAAGAAAAAATGATCTCCCAAAAGTTATTCTAGTAGACCCAATAGACTATAAAAGTCTCCAGGGTAAAAGGTTGCAGAGTACATTACTATCAATAATTGATAAAATAAGAAATCTGGCCGGGTTCGAAGACACACTATATGTAGAGTACCATGGCACAAGCGGTAGAAGATGTCCACTATGCAATAGAGCTATGAAGAGAATTGAAAACAATTCTCCAGCAAGAATATATAGGTGTGAAAGATGCAGGATCACTATAGAGAGAGATGTAAATGCATGCTGGAGAATGATCCTAAAATTCCTATATGCTCCGCTAAAATTCCCAGTCTATAGTAAAATAGAGCAATTATACCGTTTCCATGAGCCCTAAAGGTGTTCGTGGACGCCCAGCTCCCGGGCAACCCCGAAAAATGACGAAACACGATGAAAATGATCCCGAACCCACCCCGGGTAATGACAAAGGAAGAGAGGAACAAAGGGGCATGGTCTCAATAATTATATGAATGTATAGCATTAATATATATTAGGTATTGAGTAATGAATATTAATCTTAAAAATATCATTGAAGTCCATGAAGAGAAAACTGTTGAGAAGATTAGGAGAATAATTTTATATTTTACATCTATAGAAAATTTTGCTGAAACAATTATAAATTTTAGATTAAAACCAGATATAAGTGTAGAGAAAATATATCCATTAAAGATCAATAAATATGCTGACTTTTTTAACGATATCGCCAAGCCATATGAGAGAATCTATAGAGGTAGAAGAATATATTCGTATGGTATAAGATTAGACGTGAATGGAAGATTTAATGAAAATCTATTCAATAAGAAGAATATAATTATAAAGGATTATGGAGATAGTGTAAATATATGGCTTTCCTTTAAGTCAAATATTATAAAAAGATATAGGGTTATCCTCGGTCCTATACCACATGGATATCGTGGCTACTATACTGCTATTAGAGAAAAAAGCATGGGAATAGAAACAAGGAAATGGCATATAAGGAAAATGGGTAAATTTACCAGCATATTGTCTAGATCAAAGGAAGATGGTAGTATAAATGAAAATATTTTCATAGAATATTCCAAGAAAAATATGAACATACCTATTGTAATTCACGGAGAAATAAGTTCAAAGAATCTTCCGATAAAGGTCTCTATAGATAAAAATATTAGAATTAGAAGAAAAAATCTTCTAATATATTATCTAAATGATATAAAAATATGAGAATAACATTAGATTTAAATAGCAGATATTAATTGATGTCTTAAGTCTATAGGTAAGGATTTATGAAAATTGCTGAATTAAAACCCGGTATGACTAGAATTAATGTAGAAGGTAAGGTTGTTGAGAAAAGTCAGCCAATTGAAGTTGTTACGAGAAGAGGTATCGCAAGAGTTGCCACCGTCCTTCTTGAAGATGATAGTGGTAAAATTATCCTATCTCTCTGGGAGGAAAATATAGATATGGTTTCTGTAGGAGATAGAATTAGAGTCGAAAATGGGTATGTATCATCATTTAGAGGTAGAACTCAGCTAAATCTAGGATTTTATGGAAAATTAACAATAGTTGAAAAAGCAAATAAATAGTAGATATATTATAGTACTTTACCACCTAACTACATATTACGCTACTTTGATAACCTATATTATTTAAATATCGTTTCCATAAATCATCATATCTTCATTATTTATTCAGATCTATAGTAACATTTATATATAGGTAACTTAGTTATATATATTGGTATGATATATGTGTTACTCAGATAAATATTGTCGAGGGCCTCTACTTAAAGATATTCCTGTGAGAGGATTAATGCGTATAGCTATTTTAAGCATCATTAAACAAAAACCAGTTTATGGTAGTGAAATTCATCAAATAGTTAGGAATAAGATTGGATTAGATGTACCTAAATCTATTATATATATCTTGCTTAGAAGAATGGAGAGAAATGGATTTATAATTTCTAACTGGGATGTTTCTGGAAGCGGACCTGCAAAAAGGGTTTATAGAATAACCGATATGGGATTAGAATATTTAAATGATTCTATAGATAGGCTTAGAAAAGTGGTTCCCATAATTTCAAATATAATCGATATATTTGAAAAAGGTGATCGAAATGAGTAAAAATATAATATCATTACTATTATTATTTCTATTCATTATATCAGCTTTATCTGGAATGGTTTTATTTATGAAAGGGATTGTCAATATACATAGGGATCAAAGATACATGGAGTATATACATATAGCTACGTCACTAATATTTATACTGGTTTCAACAATACATATTTATCTAAACAAGTATAGTATCATTCTCTATACGAAAAGAATAGGGGAAGTTAAATGATTGCTATTGAATCTATTGGACTAACAAAATATTATGGTAGACTTTTGGCTGTAGACCATATCTATTTTAAAGTAAATGTTGGTGAAGTTTTCGGATTTCTCGGACCTAATGGTGCTGGAAAAACCACTACTATACGTATGTTGACCGGATTAACTAAGCCTACAGAGGGTACTGCAAAAATATTTGGTTATAATATTTTGAGAGAAAAGATAATGGCTAAAAAAATGTTTGGAGTTGTTCCCGAGTTTACAAATATATATGATGGATTAACTGCATGGGACAATCTAATGTTTATGGGCGAACTTTATCGTATCCCAAAATATGAGAGAGAAAAATATGGGTTAGAATTATTGAAAATATTTGGATTATATGAGCGTAGAAATGATTTAGTGAAAACCTTTTCTAAAGGAATGAAGAGAAAACTTTGTATTGCAATGGCTCTTATCCATAAACCTAGACTTTTATTCCTAGATGAACCTACATCCGGTTTAGATATACATAGCACGATTATAATTAGAAATATCATTAGAAAGCTGAATGAAGAAGGTGTTACTGTTTTTCTTACCACACATAATATTGAAGAAGCCAACATTTTATGTGATAGAATAGCTATTATTTATAGGGGTAGAATAATTGCAATAAATACTCCGGAAAGATTAAAAATGGCTATCAAAAAGGTTCAGTCAATAGTTATTGCTTTTAACAGGTTTTCTCCAAAAATTTTAGAGGATTTAAGGAAAAATTCCTTGATAAATGATGTAAGGAAAGAAGGTGATAAAATAAGACTATATACTTCAGATCCGCCAGATGTTCTTGAATATATATTTCAATATGCTAATAGGAATGGTTTAAAAATTATTAGTATAAATACTTTACGCCCTAGTCTGGAAGAAGTTTTCTTAAAACTAACCGGAGGTATGGGAAAATGAAATTCTTATCTAGAGTTATTATTGAGATTAATGCCTCTATCGCTATCGCGAAAAGATATATACGATTATATTATATAAGACCTGGTACCATAATGTTTGGACTAATGTTTCCATTCTTCATGTTTCTATCATTTATTGTGGGTAGAAAGATATCAATAGACTTATTGATATCAAGTCTAGTTTCGATGACCTTGCTTTTCAGTTCATCATCTATCGGCCCAATGATCCTACCAATGGAAAGGAGGTTAAAGACTATTGAAAGACTATTGGTTGCACCGATATCATTTTACTCAATATTATTTGGTATAGTTTTATGCAGTATGTTTTACAGCATTTCGATATCGATTGTTCCAATAATCTTTGGATTAATATTTTTGAAAATAAACATCATTGATCCTATAATACTTATAGTTGGAATATTTTTCTCCTCAATATGCTTTGCATCACTGGGAATGATGTTTGCATCATATCCTACAGAATATCCAGGTAGCGTGACAATGGCTTTAAATTTTGTCAGACTTCCACTATTATTTATCAGTGGTGTATTTATTCCACTAGAGCATTTGCCTTCATGGCAGCAAGCTATAGCTATGTTTTCACCCCTATCCTACTGCAATGATATTATAAGATATGCTGTTAATGGAAAAGCACATTACAACGTTATTATAGATATCGCTGCTTTAACCATCTTTACAGCAATCTTCCTAACAGCCGGAGTAAAAATACATATAGCTTTTAGCGATACGAAAGCTTCTAAAAAGAAAAGAAAGATAAATAAGTTTAAATAATAAAGTATAAAATCCACTATAAGATTATATAAAATATTATTTTTAATTATAGTATTTCTCATTTAAAAATACTATGTGGAATGAACTTTAACTCCATCATCTATTTCGACATTCCATGCCTGTGAAGCTCCAGCCTTTAAAGCAACATCAATCATCTTTGAAGAATGTTCTTTAGATATTACTAATAGTGAACCCCCCATCCCTGCACCGCTAATCTTAACTCCATATGGTTTCAAAGCAAGTATATGGTCTCTAATCCTCTCTATTTCAGGTAAGCTTACCTCATAGAGGTCTCTGAGAAACTCATGCTGTTTATTTACAATGAATCCTAATAAAATATTCTTCCAATCGGTTTTCCTTAGAACTTCTTTTAACAATTTTTCATTAAAGAATTGTCTCAACTCGGATATACCAGCTTTATCTAACATTATTTTTACTGCGATCTCAGTATATTTATTCATTTTTATTGTAAATATTATTCTCTTAGCCTCATTTTCAGATAAAATACTGAGATATGGTTGAATCTCCTCCTCATCTATGTCCTCCCATTTAGGCTCATCATACCTGTATCCAAGCTTATCACATAGATAATGGGGTAGTCCTCCATACGTCATTAATTTTCTTAAAGCACTATCTATCTCCTGTTGTCTAACTGGATGTATAGCTCCAGTAGAATGTCTTATTCCAGAGTCGACTACAATTATTTTAAACTCTCTATAACTTATTTTTTGAACATTATATGGGGGCCTAGTTTCAAGTCTAATTATATCTCCAAATGTGGAACTATATTGGTCTAATCTGCCGCAAGGTATTCCATATTCATCATGCTCAGCAATATAGGATATCTCAGCAATATCCTTTAACTTAAGTTTAAGATCATATATTACATCGAGAGTCTTTGTAAAGGCTACTTCTAGAGCAGCGCTACTAGCTAAACCGGATCCAATAGGTATATCACTATATACTACTACATGTATTCCCTTTAATTCCTTTAATTTAAAAAATTTCTTTAAAGCTGAGACTACTGCTCTAAAATAATTTCCAAACCATCTCTCTCGAGTTATTTCAAAGGAATATGGGTTAAATATATCTATATATTCTTCATCCATCTCCCTAAGATTTATAGACTCAACCTTAAAGTCATTAGAATATCCTAGAACCATAATATATGTTCTGAGATTTATAGCTATAGGTATGACTGGCAATCCCTTGTAATCTTGATGAGTATTTAGGAAATCTACTCTACCCGGTGCTGAGACAATTATTAGCGGCTTCTTAAAATAATATTTCTTTAAATACTTTAATGCATTAACTAATCCTTCATCCATATCATATAATTAAAAAACATTAAATATTAAACTATTCTTAAAATTTTAATGAGATAGGGGATAATATGTCTATAATTTACTCCGCTCCAGGAAGAATCGCTCTATTTGGAGAACATATGGACTGGATGAGGGGTGCAGTTATTCCAGCGGCTATAGAAATGAGAACCTTTCTTAAAGCAGATTTAAGAAAAGATATGTTTACAGAGGTATATTCGTACAATCCCTTTACAACCTACGACAAATTTTATTCAAATAATCCGGAGCCTCTTCGTAATGGTGGAGATTTGATGTATGTTAGAGCAGTATATAAGGCATATAATATGATTATAGGGAATCCTCAGCCACTTACCTTGAGATTTATGAAAAGCAATGAACTATCCCGAAAGGGTCTGAAGGATCTACCTGTAAAGAAAGGTTTATCGTCATCTGCAGCAATAAGTGTTGTAACTGCTGCTGCAATAGATTTAACTAAAATCTTTCTGGAGAACGGAATTTCTGAAATTTCCCTTGAAAAAAGAAAACTGTATGCAAAAATAGCATATATTGCAGAGAGAAGACTTCTGGGAATAAATTGTGGACAAATGGATCAATATATTACATCTATCGGTGGATTACTCTATATAGATACATCTATTGAACCTGCTAAACCATATACTTTAAAATGTAAGACAAATTTACCGTTAGTTATCGGAGATACTAATCAACCTAAAGATACTGAAAAGATACTGGCATGGCTTGGCAAGAGGTTTAGAGAGAAGGAAAGTAAGATAATGATCGGTAGAGAAGAAATAATGAATATAATTGAGGAGGCTAGAAGAGAGTTGGATAAGGAGAATCCAAATATATATAGGATTGGAGAATTGATGAATTTAAATCAGTATTATTTAGATAAATTTTTAATGGTTTCCAGCAACTGTCCAATTTCCCCGAATAATCTAGATAAATTGATAAATGCTGCATTAGATGCTGGAGCACTGGGAGCAAAGCTTACCGGATCCGGTGGGGGAGGATCAATGATAGCATTAACTTTACCAGGAGATGAGAGAAAAGTTGCCAATGCAATTAAAAAGATTGGAGGAACCCCATATATTACTAGAGTAAGTAGATCCGGTATTAGAGTAGAATTGTTCAAATAATTTATATAAAATCCATATTAATTATATTTGTCTCATTCTTGATAGAAATAATATATTTGAATACTCTTAAAGAAATGATTTTATACTATTGTATCAAATAATATTTATAGTGGTGAAATTTGGGATTACTTGGAGTTGAGTCATATATTGAAAGTAAAAGAATAGTTGAGGAACTTAGTAAATATGGTTTTAAAACTAGGAATGAAAGAAAGATTTCTGTAAAGACTAAGAGAGGATTAATTACATTTACTGTGTTTGATATCATGGGGTTTACAGAAGGATATGCCAATATTCTTTCACGAAGATTTAATTGTGCCGCATTAGAGGGGGGTGAGCATTTAATTCTCGGAGAAGCAAGTGCAAAGTTATGGGAGGAAGCCGTAAAAATAGTGTGGCCTGATGGTGAAAGCGAAATTATATCGATACTTATTCATGATGGATTTCTAGATGCCATTATTCCGACAGAAAATGTGATTGGAATCACTGGTAGAGTCTTCATTAGAGGATTTTCCTTCAAAATACCTATTTCTGGAGAAGATATGGATAAAATAATTTCAATGGGTAAAGACGCTATAGAGAAAATAGAGAAGATAATTAACATGTATAGCATGTATAGAATTTTATCTTCAGATGCCATTAGTAAAATTCTAGAAATAGAGAGAAAAAGAGAAGAGGTGAAGGAGGAAATAGACTATGAAACTGGATTTGTTGTTGTATTAAAAGACGGAAAAATATCTACTATTCCTATAAGCACGTATATAGCTGGTTTAATTAAAGATAATAAAATGGATAAGGCAAAGAATATTATAAATAAAGCTCCAGAAGAAATTAAAAAGGATATAATAAGCTTTTTAGAGGAGGAGATAGAAATAAATAGAACTGTTGGGGATAAAAACTATGCTAAAAAAATTGCTGAATTTCTCAAGGAATTTAAAAAACATAACTAAAGACAAATGCCCCCATTCTCTTTATACCTTCTCTTATCCTATTCTCAGGTTCGCTTACAAAAGTTAACCTTATATGTCCTCTACCTTGCTCTCCAAAGAAAGATCCGGGTATAGCTACAACATTCTTTCTAAACAATAATCTATTACAAAATTCCTCATCGCTTCTAGCCATCCTTTCCAAATAATATCTCATATCTACAAAGAAATAGAAGGACCCTGGTGGAAAAATGGTTTTAGCCTCGGGTAGATGTTCCTTCATTAAACTGGCCATCAAATCTCTCCTCCTTTTATATGTAGGTATAACTATATTTTTCAAGTAGTTATCCTTAACATTATTTTGATAAAACTTTAGTAAAGCATATTGTCCAAAAGTATCTGGAGCTAAAGAAACGTATTGTTTAGCCTTCTCCATATTATCTATAACCTCCGGAGGACCTGTAGTATATCCTAGTCTCAGACCTGGAATAGATGCTTCCTTTGAAAAACTATTTATAGTTATAGTTTTATCCCTAGCATTTGGATAGGAGTCTATCCACGGATTTTTACCCTCATATACAATATATTTATATACTGCATCATATATTATCCAGAAGTCATAGTCATTTGCAAGATCTATTAAGGCTTTTACAAACTCCTCACTTATAATTCTTCCAGTCGGATTATCTGGTGAAAGAAGTATAAATGCCTTAGTCTTAGATGTAATATAGTTTTTAAGAAGCTCTGGATCAGGCTGATAACCTCTCTCAACAAAGACAGGTATTCTTACAACATGGCATTCCATTAATTTTATAGCTTCACTATATCCAACATATGTTGGATCTAATATTATTACTCCATCACCTCGATTCAAAATAGACATCAATGCAAGAAATATTCCTTCAGTACCTCCGTCAGTTATAATTATCTCTCTTTCCCAATCATATTTAACTCCAAAATGCTTCTCAAGATCTTCTGCAATAAGGCTACGAAGCTCAGGCAGACCACGTGTACCACAATATCCTAAAGCCCGATTAGGTTTCTCTTTCAACAATCTCTGCATTTCCTCAATTAGTTCCGTAGGTGGAGGAAGACTTGGAGCCCCGCCACCAAAAGATATTATATCTTTACTTTGACGGGCTTGATCAAGCAGAGCTGCAATCCTCCTAATAGGAGAAGTGCGAATAATAGATAATCTATAAGATAATTCTGGCAAAACACCACCGATAATATTTAGGTAAATCTAATTAAAATGCTTGATGTTCGCCTAGAAATCACTATTTATAAATCGATAACTATATTAATATCTGGGAGGAATATGTTTTTTAAAATAGCTTTTGGTGGATTAAAACACGAGTCCAATGGGTTTGCAAACTTCAATACCGAATTAGAAGATTTCAAAATTATGCGTGGTAGAGATAGTATACCACTTTTTTTAAGAAAAACTTTCTCTGACATATGTTTTATTCCAACATTATATGCAAGAGCCCTTCCAGGTGGAATTGTTTCCAGAAAAGCCTATGAAGAATTAAGAAATGAGTTGTTATTTAGACTAGAAAATTCATTGCCGATTGATGGAATATATTTAGATCTTCATGGAGCTATGAGAATAGTGGGAATAGATAGTGGTGAAGTAGACTTATTAAATAGGATTAGAGATATAGTGGGTTGGGACATTCCTATAGCCTTAAGCCTGGATTTACATGGTAATATTTCTCCAAAATTGCTTGAACTCGTAGATATTATTACAGCATACCGTACAGCACCACATATAGATTGGGAGGAAACATGTCTACGTGCAATGATGACGTTAATCAGAGTTTTAAGAAAAAATATTAAACCTATAAGAAGCATAGTTAAAATACCGTTTATACTTCCCGGGGAATGGGCTGTAACCTATACTGAACCAGCTAAAACTCTTTATAATAAATTAGTTGAATATGAATCTAATCCCTATATCATTGATACATCTCTATTAATTGGATGTATGTGGTCTGATTCACCTTTCTCTAATATGAGCATAATTTTTATCGGTAGAGAAAGAGAAGATATAGTCTCAAAGCTAGCTGAAAAATATGGTGAAGAAATATGGTCTAGAAGAAAGGAATTTGGATTTGAGGTTGATGCATTATCTATCGAAGATTCTTTAGATAAAGCCATTAAACTTCCAGGTAAACCTATCTTTATCTCGGATTCTGGAGACAATATTACTGCTGGAGCTGCTGGTGATACAAATATATGTCTATCTAAAGCTATTGAAAGGAAATGTAAAAATGTTTTGATTGCAGGAATATTTGATAGAGATGCAGTAGAAAAATGTTTTGAAAAAGGTACAGGATCTTCTATAAGGCTCGAAGTAGGAGGAAAAATTGATAATGTTAACTGTAAACCTATTCAGATAAACGGGAGAATAATTAATCTTAAAATAAGTAGTGATGGAACTAAGCTTACTCTTCTAAGAATAAATGGGATAGACGTTATATTGGCTTCGAGACGTAAAACATTCCATATGCTTAGAGATTTCTATGAAATAGGTGTAGATCCAAGAGATTATAAAATAGTTGTAGTTAAGATAGGATATCTTGTACCCAGTCTACGTATACTTGCATACAAAAATATATTGGCATTAACTCCAGGTTTCACCGACCAAGTTATTGAAAGACTAAAATTTAAAAACATAAAGCGACCGGTGTACCCATTAGACGAAGATTTCTCATGGACTCCGAAGGCGATTACGTATAAATAACGATATCGAAAATGAAAATTTAATCCCCCCTTTACAAATAAACAAAATTATTTATCATTAGCATATGATGATCAGTATAGTATATTTTAATAGCTTACTTTATTCTAGCTGTATGATATTTCTCAGCTTATTAAGTAATAGGACTCAGTAGTGTAGCCGAATAATGCCTCCACAATGGGATGATTCCAATCTGCACGTAGGCCGGGTTTAAGTAAAACAGGTATTCTCGCATAGATTTTAAATAAAGTTCCGCATAAAATACAATTTAGAGTAGCTCGCTAAATAATATCATTGTGTTTAATGGCTTTCCTAATCTTAAGACTTCCTTTACATAGAGGACAAACTAGTGATGTTTTAAGGGAATATTCAAGAAAATTTCCTTTCATATCAAATTAAAACAGAACTTATCGATATTTATTTTTATTTAGAAACCCTATATATTCTAGACTTATAGTGAGTGGAAATATGGATGACTATATTTTTGACGGTGTCTCATGTAGATTTTTGGTTAAAAAATTTGGTACTCCACTATATGTTTTAAGTGAAAATATTGTTAGAAATAATTTTAGGAAGATATTTAATGCATTTTGCAAACATTATGATAGGGTTAGAGTTCTATATGCCATGAAAGCTAACTCAAACATATCTATTTTAAAAATAGTTTTAGAAGAGGGAGGATATATTGATAGTGTATCTATAGGAGAGGTATTTCTTGCAAAACATGTGGGATTTCCTTCTGAGAAAATAATGTTTACTGGAACCAGTGTACGAGATGATGAACTTGACTATTTAATTCAAAACAATATTACTATAAATATCGACTCATTATCGGAGCTGGATAGATTACTTAGAAAAACTATTCCAGATATAATTTCGATAAGAGTAAATCTAAATATTGGCGCAGGATATCATGAATATTGTATTACTGGTGGATATAAATCTAAGTTTGGAATATGGGAGACATATGTTTTAGAGGCATATAAAAAGGCTTTTAGAAAAGGTGTGAGAGAATATGGTATACACGCTCATATAGGTTCAAATATACTTGACCCTAGACCACTTTTAATAGCTACAGAAAGACTTTTAGATATAGCTGGGAGAATTAGAGAAAAGCTTGGGATTAAATTTAAATTTATAGATATAGGTGGTGGAATAGGTATTCCATATAGACCTGAGGAAAAAGAATTTAATATAGATTTATTTGCAGAAAATGTTGTTGAAATATTTAAAAGAAAAATTGAGAAATATGATTTAGGACAACCCTATCTCTATATTGAGCCTGGAAGATATATTGTTGGGTCTGCAGGAATACTTTTAACGAAAGTGAATACTGTAAAGAGAAATCCATATAAAATTTTTATAGGTGTAGATGCTGGAATGAATGTTTTATTACGTCCAGCACTATATAATGCGTATCATCCCATAATTGTATTGAATTCTAGTGTGGAAGAAGAGGTATATGATATTGTGGGACCTTTATGTGAATCTGGAGACTTTATAGCTAGAAATAGAAGATTACCTAAGATAAAGGAGGGAGATATATTAGTTGTATTGAATACTGGTGCATATGGCTTTTCAATGAGTTCACACTATAATTCACGTTTACTTCCGGCAGAAATATTAGTTAATAATGGAAAATATGATATAGTTAGAGAAAGAGAAGATTTTAGAGACCTGCTTAAACATCAAAGATATGCTAGATGGTTGAATAAAGATGAGGGTCCTAAAAAAGGATGAGATATGGCGTATACATGGTCCTGCTATGCTTAAAATTATTGAAGGAAAAATTTTTATACATGGATTTATTCATAGAAAAGGTTCTAAGATAACTGTGCCTAGAACAAGGATTATTGTATTAAAAGTTATTGAAGATTCTATTGTAGAAGTTAGGGGCGAAAAACTGGATTGTTTAGTTAAAGCTAGAGTGGGAGAAGAGGTTATCGAGGAATGGATAAATATATGTAATAGAATATTGAATGAAAAATATAGGAAGATACTTATAGTTGGCCGGGTAGATTCCGGTAAAACAAGTTTCACAATATTTTTATCCAACATGTTTCTTCAAAGGGGATTAAATGTATGTATAATTGATGGAGATATAGGTCAAGCAGATATAGGTCCTCCCTCCACAATTTCAATGTCATTCTTAAGAAAACCAATATGTTCTCTAAGAGAATTAAGAGCTGAGGAAATGATATTTATAGGAACAGACACACCCTCATATGCATTGCCAATAATTCCTGTAGCATATAAAATGTTAATAGATAAGGTTAAAGAATATGGATATGATGTTCTTATAATAAATACAGATGGATGGATTCTGGGTAGAAATGCTAGAATTTTAAAGACATCTATAGTAAATATTGTGAAACCAGATTTAATAATAGTTATGGGTATGGAGACCCCTTTATTTAAATGGATTCCAACTCTCATAGTACCTTCTCCCAAAATTTTTAGTAAAAGAACATTTGAAGATAGAAGAATGCTTAGAGAGATGAGATATAGCTTTTATTTAAAAGATTCTAGGAGAAGGGTTATAAATATTGATGAAATAGTTTTCTTAAATACACTTTTATTTTCGGGAAGACCTTTAAGCGATGAGGAAAGAAATGAAATTGAAAACATTTTGGGAGAAAAAATTATATATGGAGAAATCTCTGAAGACCATCTCTACATAATTACACATAGAAATATATCGAGCGAAAAAATGCTTCTTCTCAGAAAAAAGTTTAATACAACCAGATTTGTAAAAAGTATTCCGAAAAATATTATGGAAAATCTATTAGTCGGGTTATTGGATAAAAATTTCTTTTGCAAAGCTATAGGAATAATTGAAGATATTGATTTTATGGAAAGAAAAATAAAGATATTGACTCCATATAATGGAGAAATATATGCTATACATATCGGATCAATAAGGATAGATAGAGAGGGTAAAGAACTCTATAAATCGGTCACCATTTAAGCTTAGACCATTCAATATTTTACCAATTCATATATAGGTTAAACCTATGATAGGCTAGACTAGAGGTTAGCATCTCCAACCTTTGGTATTTAGAATTTGTTCACGTGATTTCATATATTATGAATAACTTCTTTTGAATGTTAATAGGATGTGGTATGAATTTTATCATTTAGTGTTTATATTTTTCAGGAATTAAAATTTCTTTCAAGTTGAAATTCAAAATAAATTCTTTTCTTCACATTATTTATCCTAAAAGGTCTTGGGAAGAAACACTATCTATAAGATAATTGGGGGTTTAAAGAAGAATTAAGGGAATGATTAAATTTTTAGAATAAAATAGTATGTTAAATAATGTTTACCTACTATTTGAAAAATATCTCTTTATTAAAATTACCCTTGAATAATGTGTAAAGAAAGATATATGTTGGATGATTAACTATAGATGTTATAAACTCTGGCTCCACGTATTCATTAGGACCTTCAGTAATGACAATAACTTTAACTTCCCTATTAGATTTAAACCTAAGGGGTAGCTTCTATCCCTGAGAGAGCAACTTCCACAATAGTTTTTCTCCTCAATATCTCTCCAGACAGATATAATTTTCATTAAAACATTTTTCTAGTAATGAGAACGACCGAAATGTTTCTGAGCCAATATATCTGTTAAAATCATTTATCAATGGTTTAGTTTATAGCGTGATTAACATAAATCGCAATTTCGGCCTAAATATATTTAAGCCAAAACACATTCCATATACCTAACTATAAACTACTATCTAACGTAAACTTTTTATGATACTCCTAATATTTTAGTTTAGGGATTGTTTTGTGAAATCTAGGCTTGCTGAGCAAGGCGAAAAGATATATGAGGAAAACAAGATAAAGTGGGAGAAGGCTTACTTAGGCAAGATTATAGCCATTGAAGTTAAATCTAGGAGCTTAGCAGCCGTAGGCGATAGCTTGGATGAGGTTTGTAGAAAGGTTTTGAAAAAGTATCCTGGTAAGCAGTTTTATTTTAGGAAAGCTGGTCCATGTGCTGCTACAGGCTACCTATTATAGGCTGATCTCAGATGAAGATATCCTATAAACATGATATGCCTATAGTTAAGATAAGTGTTAAAGGGCCTAGAGGTGAGAAGGAGTACAATGCTTACTTAGATACTGGTGCTGTTAAAACGCTTATACCTGAAAGAGATGCAGTCAAGCTTGGCTTACTATATGTCGGAGATACGCCTATTATGACTGGAAGCGGTAAAGATATGATCAAGGTCTTCATGGCGTCTATCATTTTTCTAGGAAGAGAATTCTATATCCCAATATTTGGAAGAGATTTGCCTGAACAAGCAGTTATAAAGGCTATGGTAGGGAGAGATATTCTGGACAATTTTAGGATATGCTTTGATGGAACAGCTAGGGAGATAGAGATAATGTAAAATTTTTTATAGAAATATCTAAGATCTTTAACAAAATTTACCTAATAGAAAGCAGATGTTATAGGGACCGCCCAATTTACAATCCGCAAAGTCTAAATCTATATGTATGTGATGATATTTATGGTTATTAGTTTATAATTTATTATTATTAATTATAGATTAGAGATGATGAAGATGATTAGGAACTATGAGGAATTGATAGGTAGATTTTCTAAAAGAAAATATGTTTTGGATATATTTGAGGAAGGTATTCTCGGTGCTGATCCATATAGGGCTATTGTGAATAATGTTAAGGTTATTGATGGTGAATTGATTATAGGTGGTAAAAAATATTTATTGTCATCTAATATTATTGTTATAGGTGCTGGTAAGGCTTCAGGTAGAATGGCTGAAGCTATATGGAAATTATTGGGTAACCATATTTCTAGAGGATTAGTTATTGTTCCTGAGGGTCTTGGAAAGAGATATGAGACAGGTAGAATAGTTATTGGGGAGGCTACTCATCCAGAACCTTCAAAAAAAGGTGTAAGGCTTGCTGAAAAAATATCTGAGATGATTGAAAACCTTAGTAAAAACGATCTAGTCATATGTCTAATTTCGGGTGGAGGATCGGCTTTAATGACCTATCCGGCTGAGAATATTTCTCTCGAAGACGTGATCTTGACTACAAGACATCTCTTAAAATCCGGTGCTACAATTGATGAAATAAATTGTGTTAGGAAACATATTTCTAGAATTAAGGGTGGACAGCTTGCAGAGAAAATATATCCAGCAAAAACTGTTTCTCTAATAGTTTCAGATGTTGTTGGAGATAGGTTGGATACAATTGCCTCTGGACCCACAGCTCCCGATAATACGAGCTTTCATGATGCTGAAAAAATTTTGAAGAAATATGGTCTCTGGAATATAATACCGTCATCTGTGAGAGAGAGAATAGAGAAAGGAGTAAGAGGAGAGATTAAAGAAACGCCCAAACCCGGTGATAGAATTTTTAAAAATGTGTTTAATTTTATTATTGCAAGCAATAGAATTTCTCTTGAAGCAATGGCTAGAAAGAGTAAAGAACTGGGCTTTAATACGGTTATTTTATCATCCCGCGTCCAGGGTGAAGCCAGACATGTAGGTAGATTGTTTGCATCAATATGTATAGAGGCTAGTTTATATGGTGATCCGATTAAACCTCCTGCATGTATAATCATGGGTGGAGAAACAACTGTAACGGTGAGAGGTAACGGTAAGGGAGGTAGAAATCAAGAACTAGTTTTAAGTGCACTAAAAGATATATGTAAATTTAAAAATATAATGATTTCATCTATCGGCAGTGATGGAATAGATGGTATAACTGATGCAGCTGGAGCGATAGGAGATAGGAAGATTTGTGAAAAGTTTTCGGAAGAAAAAATAGATATAGATCTATATTTAGAAAATAATGATAGCTATAGCTTTTTTAAGAAAATTAATGATGGACTGATATTTACTGGATATACTGGTACAAATGTAAACGACTTTACTATAGGAATAATATTTTAAGGAATCGGAAATAGAACTTGAAGTGAAAGCCAAATTTATTAACCTAAACTATATATGTATATTGGTGAAATTGATGGAAAATAAGGTTTCTCTAACCGGAAGTATAACCGATTTTGATATAACTGAAGTATTTGCCAGAGAGATAATTGATTCACGTGGAAATCCTACAGTTGAAGTAGATATAGTTACATTGGGAGGAGGATTTGGTAGAGCTGCTGTGCCTGCAGGAGCATCTAAGGGGATCCATGAAGCATTAGAACTAAGAGATGGTGGTAGAAGATTTCATGGTAAAGGTGTTTTAATAGCTGTGAGAAATATTAATGAAAAAATTGCTCCAGAAATCGTTGGAATGGATTCACGCCAACAACAACTACTTGATAAAAAATTGATAAAACTTGATGGTACTCCGAATAAATCCAAGCTTGGTGCAAACGCTATTCTAGGAGTATCTTTAGCAAATGTAAAGGCTGCGGCAGATACATATGGTTTACCTTTATTCCAATATTTAGGTGGAACTAGGGCTAGAATTCTCCCAGTACCTTTAATGAACATTATTAATGGGGGCAAACATGCTGGAAATAAGCTTAGTATACAGGAATTCATGATAATTCCTGTAGGTGGAGACTCGTTTAAAGATGCATTGAAAATCGGTGTGGAAGTATATCATTCTCTTAAAGAATATTTGAAGGAGAAATATGGTCCATCTGCTATAAATGTTGGAGATGAAGGAGGGTTTGCACCACCCATGGAGATGACTAGAGACGCTTTAAATGCACTAATATATGCGATTAATCGTGCAGGATATAGTCCAGGTGATGATGTATATTTAGCTTTAGATGCTGCTGCATCAAACTTTTATAAGAATGGAAAATATGTTATCGACGGCAAAAATCTTTCAAGAGACGATATGATCGAATATTATGTAAAGCTTATAGAAGACTATCCAATAATTTCCCTCGAAGACCCTCTGGAAGAAGAAGATTTTGAGGGATTTGCAGAATTGAATAGAAGAATAGGAGATAGGATACAGATTGTAGGGGATGATTTATTTGTAACAAATATTAAGAGACTTAAGAAGGGTATTAAGATGAATGCTGCAAATGCCCTGTTATTAAAGGTTAATCAAATTGGAACATTGACAGAAGCATTGGAGGCTGCAGACCTGGCATTCTCAAATAATTATAATGTTATCATCAGTCATAGATCGGGTGAAACTGAAGATACAACTATATCTCAATTGGCGGTCGCATTAGGTTGTGGTCAAATAAAGACTGGAGCTCCATGTAGAGGTGAGAGAACATCTAAATACAATGAATTAATTAGAATCGAGGAATATCTTGGTCCAAATTCGATATTTATAGGTAGGAATGCGTTTAAAAAGTTTAGATTATAAGATTCTATAAACTTATTAGTAAATAATTAAAAAAGATTATTTTCATTTTCCAAAAGATACATACCTCTTATTGCCAACCCATCTTTCTGAACATGAAAGTAGAAATACTCTTGGTGTTTTACTAGATTTTAAGAATTCTTTTTATAGATGAAATATAAGCTTTTCCTGTTTGGTTAAGAATATTTTCTCGTTTCTATTTCTTCTATAGGTTTGCCTATCAGCCTGTATCTTTCTTATAATGTAAGTTTTATTGATATTCAGGGTCATGAAGATTTGTATGGACTATAAATTTATAAAATTTCGCTTTAACTTCGATTTAGAAGATTATGTGAATAAAATCTCGCTAAATACTTGTTATATTTGATTGCCTCAGACTGATTAGGAAAAGAAAGTACTTACATCCTAAATACACAATTCACAACAAATTAATCTATTTCTTCTTAAAATTAAGTATATGATCTTTTTGTTCCACTAAAGAATAAAGATTAGTTGTATTCATAATTTCTAGAATTCTATTCCTTTTCATACGAAAGCAATAACGTGTAGAAAGATATCCGCTTGTTTTCAAAACTCTATATAGTTCTCTTAGTACAAAATCTTTATCTTCTATTTCAGGAAGCACTCCATATAATAAGATTATGTCTATGCTTTCATCAGGTAAACCAGTATCTCCATCGGACAAAATTGTATATATATTTTGAAGCCCTTCTTTTTCGGCCCTTTCTTTAACTTTTTTTAAAGCAAATGGTTGTCTGTCTAAAGCATAGACTTTTCCTCGTTCGCCCACTAATTTAGCAACAGGAATAGTGTAAGAACCAATACCGCAACCAAAATCTAAGATTACTTGTCCTTGTTTTATATCAAGTTTTTTTACTTCTTCCTCTGGCTTAAATGGTATACCAATTCTATCTCGCAATCTCAAAAAAATATATTCTAATCTGGATCTAACATCAAAACTTTTCATATCAATAAAAATAACTTGATAATATTTATAAATGTTCATTTATTCTACCGATTAGTTATTACATCATTTTGGATGTAATACTTTTCTTCAAAATTCGGTCAGCTTTGAAGGAAGAGATATAATGCTTGGAGATAAACTTTGATTCTTCTCTCCGAGAACATTGCACTATTCTATAAGAATGATAATAATAGCAATATCTCTATTAGTATATTTATATAGACTTTAAATACATTATATTTATATTATATAGCTATGTCTCTTGAAACATGGTCTATAAACATTTTTATCTAATAATAATTATATTGATTTCATTACTTTCCATTTCTAATATAGCCAAAGATAATGATTTACTTGCACTAAAGACAGAAAACAATCTGTCCATGGTTTTAGATAAATATGGATATTTAAGAAAAATTTGTATAGATAATTATACGCTTATGGAGGATTCTAAAGATATTTTTATGTATAGAGAATATGGGACAAACTATACGTATATAAATTTAATAGAAAATTCTGGTTTTGAAATAGATAGAGATGGAAATGGATTTCCAGATAGATGGTTTTTAAAGAAAATAAAGGGAGATATATCAGGCTATA
This sequence comes from uncultured Thermoproteales archaeon, assembly GCA_964550975.1. Lineage (GTDB taxonomy): Archaea > Thermoproteota > Thermoprotei > Thermofilales > B9-G17 > CAZKAY01. Next base: position 20,081 of record CAZKAY010000001.1, read on the forward strand.
ACGTTAAAATTGACAACGAAGAACATATAGAAGGAAATTATTCATTAAGAATATCAACTAACAGTATGATATCACTAAATATCTATGCGCTATATACGACTGTTAATGTAGAAGAATGTACTGAATATTTCATATCAATCTATGTGAAAAGCCTATTTGGCTATATGGAGATAGGAAAAACTCTTTCAATCCAAATAAAAGTTAGATGGCTTAAATCTAATGGAGACATAATTTATGATGAAAACATTTTAACTCCAAGAGGAAACATGTTTAGATGGAAAAAATTTACAAATAAAACATATTCTCCACCAAACTCTGTTAAGGCAGTAATAGGTATTATTATAGTTGATAATAAGCTTTCAAAACAGTATGCAAATATCTTCGATGAAACAATATGGATAGACAATATCCAATTCTATAAAACTCCTCCAGAATTTAAGTATAAATCTCTTCACGGATATCTGAAAAGAAAGGGGGACATGATAATTCAAAACATTACCAGTAATAATCTAAGATTTAGTATAAAGTATAAGGTTAAAAAATATTTTATACAGATAGAGTGCGAACTATTTAATTTGGTTAATATGGAAAGGTCAGTTGAAGTAGTATTTAAACTTCCATTTAATGCTATTGGATGGAAATGGTGGGATGATATAAGAAACTTTAGAATAATTAGTGATAAAAAAATATATAGGAACATTGTTAACTGTGATGATGAAGGCTTTCTACCAATATCACTTTATCCACTGGCAGTCATAGAAAACGATCGAATAGGCCTGTCTATAGCGATACCTCTCGACCAGCCTAGAATATATGAAATATATTATGACTCTATAGAAAAATATTTTGGAATAAAATATTATCTGGGACTATCGCCCTATACATATATGCCTAATTATGCCAATTTCACTATAATCATATATAGATCTAATCCTGAATATGGTTTCAGAAGTAGTTTAAAGAGATATTATAATTTTTATCCCAAGTATTTCAGCTCTAGGATAAATTTTAATAAGACGATAAATATTAGGTGGAATCTATCTGATTATGGAATATATGGTTTACAGGGACATTTTCAATATGACTCCATTGCCAGAAAGGGTAAACAATATAGTGATTTAAACCTCACATTATTGCAATATATATTGCCCTTTGAATTTGAGCCGAGAACCTATAAAAATATTGATGAAAAACCTCTTAACTATAGCGAAGTAATAGACATGATATATTATTTAGCTGAAAGGAAAGAATACATTGGTTTGAAAGCTAAAGCCGCTACTAATACATTGGTACAGGATATTAATAATGATATATGTTTCTCACAGTATCTTAAGGGTCCAAATTATAGGCCGAATGAATGGGTTCCAAGAATCCCATTAAATACTAATCCAGAAATAAGTGGATTTAACATGTATAATTATACAATCCTCATATTGCAGCAGGCATTTAATAATACTTTAAAATATGGTTATATGTTAGATGGAGTAGAACTTGATAATTTTATGGCTAGAAGTAATCATATAGATATGAATAAAACTAGGTTTAAATTTACAGCTCATCCATTGACATTTAGTTTTAATAATTTTCAGCCAGGAGTACACTTAATTATAAGTGATATCGAATATCTAGAAAAATTGAGAAAATACTTGGATAATATTGATAACAAGATGATTTTATCGGGAAATTTTGTAGCTGAGGGATACGTAAATTTTGGTATAATATACCTAGATATAGTTCCATTTGAAGCAAACATGATTTCAAAATTTAATTGGGAGGATAGAGAATTTAATTATAGAAGAATAATGGCTTTTCAAAAACCAGTTTTAATCTCCTATACTCGTATAGATTCAGAATTAAATTTTGAAGAATTTTTGGAGAAATATTTAAATGAGGCTCTATTTTATGGGTTTTACCCGAATTTTCACTCTGAAATCTATGAAGAGTATAGTGATTTGCTTAATAAATATAGAGATAAAATTAGACAGATTATAAACATTATAAATAATTTAACTTTAGCTGGCTGGCAACCTGAAACATTTACTTATGTAAAAAATAACGATGTTTGGATAGAGAGATATGGAGATAAGGAAATATTTTTAACTATTAAAAATACCAGAGAAGATAAAATTGAAACTATCATTAAGGTATATTTAGATAAACTTGGATTAAATAAAAATATTGATGTAGATCTTATATATGGTGATGCAAAGATTATAAATAGTTATGTGAATAATGGAGTTTTAAATATAAGATTAAATATTTCTGGGTTAAAAACAATTGTATTAAGACTTAAAGAAAAAGGTGAAGCTAAGGTAGATTTGCAAATAGATTCTATAAAAATATTTAATGAGGATATATATGAAAATGATATTGTAAAAATACAAGTTCTGATAAGGGTAACTGGGGTTCAAAAAACCTTAATAAGAATAATTTTCAAGATAGATGAAAAAATCTTAAAAGAAGAAAGTATAGAGATAAATAATGCTGTTACAAAAAATTTCATATGGAAGGCTGAAAGAGGATATCATAAATTAGAAGTAATGGTAAAATCATCTGAAAATTTAACTGAGGAAAATCTAGATAATAATTTTAAAGAGATAGAAATATATGTGAAGAGTAAATTCAAATATCCATTTATCTATTTTATGGTAGTAGTAGTAATAATAATAGTAATATTTCTATCAGGATATTTTATATATAGGAAATTGAAAGCCCATTAATTTTAAGCAAATAAAAACTATAGTTAAAAAAGGATATTAAATAGAATTGAAATAAATAGGATGAAACACATCCCTGATAGGTGGTTGTTTGAAGAAGGGATTAAATTTATGGACTGTCATAGGCTTTAGTGGAGAATTAAGGCTTGTTGAAGATGCTATTAGGGTTGGAGCGGAGATAGGTTATGATGGAATAGAGTTTGTATTTGATGACTCTTCGATAGATCCGGCAAGGCTTTCTAAAACAGATAGGAAAAGGTTTCTTGAATTAGCCAACTCTTATAATATTATTTATCCAAGTGTTGCTACAGGTGTATTCTGGAAATATAACTTAGGTTCTCCTGACAAAGAATTAAGGGAAAGAGGTATAGAATATATTAGAAGAGGTATAGAACTAGCATATGATTTAAATGCAAAAGTATTATTAGTTGTTCCAGCTGTCGCTAATCCAGAAATATCTTATAAAAAATTATATGAAAACTCCCAGAAATCTATTTTATCTATAGCTGACTATGCTGCAGAATATGATGTGATTATAGGTATCGAAAATGTTTGGAATAAATTTCTATACTCACCTCTAGAATATAGGAGATTTATTGAAGAAATAAATCATGATTACGTTAAAGCATATTTGGATGTCGGTAACATCGTTAATCTAGGATATATTGAAAATTGGCTTGAGATTATTAAGGATATGATTGCAATGATCCATGTAAAGGATTTTGATGTAAAGATTGGTAATATTAATGGATTTAGACATTTATTACAGGGAAGTATTAACTGGAAAAAGGTAATTGGAAAAATTAGGGAAACTGGCTATGATGGATTCTTAAATGTAGAATGTCCACCAGAATTCTATCCAGATTTAAAGACACCAAAGTATCCGGAAGATGGAATAAGGGCTGCAAAAGATAATTATAATGCATTAAAACAAATATTAGGAGAATAATAGCTCTTAGATGACCTCCTCATTTAATGGTAAATTAACTACTTTTTTCTCTCTTACAGATTTTATTGCTGCTAAAGCTATCTCTAAGGATTTTATTGCCTCTAACCCATTTACTAAAGGTTCACTATCCTCTTTAACACAGTTAATAAAATGTTTTAGCTCTCTATAATATCCGTCTTCAAAAAATGGTATTTCTGAAACAATTTTGTTCTCCTTATAGAGTGTTAGACTTGGCTTAGAGAAATTGTCAAACGATGCCATACCCTTTTCTCCAACAACCTTTATATACATTGAAAATGGAAAGTTTTTAGGCATAATCCAGCTTGCATCAATAAATGCTACGGCATTATTTTTAAACTCTAGGATTATATGCGTATAATCATATGCTGTTGCATCTTTAAATACATTTATACTCCCCCTGGCATATACACTTTTAACTTCACCTATAATCCATCTTAAATAATCGATATCATGTATAGCTAGATCTACCATAACTCCACCACTTTTATCTATATGTTTATGCCATAGCTTATATGACCATGCTGGATATTCTGAATACCTATATGCTCTACTTATAATTGGCTCACCCAACACTCCACTCCTAATTAAATCATGAATTTCAATGTATCCTGGCCAAAATCTAACTACATGCGCAACCATAAACTTTAAACCCCTCTTTCTTGCAGCATTATACATCTCATATCCATCACATATTTTTAATGCAATTGGCTTTTCAACAATAACATGTTTATCATATTCTAAAGCTTTCAATACATGTTCTTTATGTTCATATGTAGGTGTACCTATCAAAACTGCATCTACATCCTTATCCGATAACGCCTTGTCGAGATCTGTAAAATATTTTTTAAACCCATATTGAGAAGCCATTAATTTAGCTCTCCTTTCAGACCTGCTGACAATACCCACTAATTCTATCTCCTCAATATTTTTGAGTGCAGGGATATGATGTTTAGAAACAACCATACCAGTACCAACAACTAATATACCAAGCTTCTCCATAAAATCCCCAAGTATATAAAATAAAATATTATTAATTAATGTTTAATTAATACATTAAAAAAGAAACTATATTTTATTTTTAATGCTTAGTATTGTTATTGATGTTAGTATAATTATTGTTAATACATATATCGATGTTAACATTGTTAGTGATAATGCTAAGCCAAGTATTTGAGTGAAAATGCATAGTATTAGTATGATTGGAGGGAGATATAGTATTTTTCTATCAAGCTTAAAGCTATATCTATGACAGAATATTAGTAGCATTGGTAGTAGGTAGACAGTTCCAAGCATAATCGATATAATTGTTTCAGCCAAATATACTATAAACTCGCTTCCCAGAAACTGTTGCCAATAATAGGATTTTAATTAATGGATATAATATTATTTTGAATGGAGTTTTAAGCCAACTATTTTTATGAATTATCTGCGCAACATATGGACTCTAGAATTTGTTTAGTAAGTTAAATAGCTTATTGTAAACTTTTAAAAGATAAACTGTTAGACGGTTGAGAAAAAGGTTACTATAAAATTGGTGTTAAAGGAGAACACACAAAATGTTTTCTAGCCTCAAGTTTCTCCCAACACCTTATCCTTAAGCAATCTTTCTGAGGCTTAATCCCAAAATATATGGCATGAGCAACTATTTTAATTGAGATTAACTTTTCTTAAAATTTGGAGCCATAGATTAATATATGCAAACCCTCCTAAATATTTTGGACAGTCTCTATAATATCATTAGTTTATTGCTAAAATATATCCTTTGTTTTACATATTCATTTTAAAATTATAGAAACTTTAAATTCTCTTAAGTAGTTTAATTCATCTAAATTTATGAAACGGATATATTCTAAGTTTATAAACTTCTTTATATTCTAAGTTTCTAAATTTATGGTAAAGCTTATATAGATTAAATATCTTATTTTTAAAGTTATAGAGGTGCTTTAGAGTGGATGAGCGCCAATTTTAAATATTTTTCTTTTTAGAAAGAGAATTTATTTAGCTATAATTATTTCTAGTAGGCTTTTGGGTGAATATCTTGGTAAATGAGATTACTTTATCAGTGGATGAGAAGAGGATATTAAATTCGTTGATGAAGCTTGGTGGTATAGCTTTTATAGATGATCTGGCAAGGATTAGTGGATTCAGTATATCTAAATTAAATGCTCTCTCAATGTTACTAAAGAGTAAGGGATTAGTTAGAGATGAAAGGGAGACTAGAATATATCTTAGAGCTAGAGAAGAGCTTTTACTATATTATAAGGTTGGGTTGCCGGAGAAGAATATTGGAAAAATTCTCTTAGAGAAAGGAGAGACTAGTATTGAGGAGATAGAGAAAATTTTAGCTGAAAAATTTTCTGCTGATAAGGTTAGAATCGGTTTAATGTGGTTAAAGAAAAGGGGGTGGATAAGATTTGAACGAAGAAATAATAGAACATATATTGTGCTGACAGAGACTGGTAGAGAGAAAATATTGTCTGAAACCGATGAAGAGAAATTTTTAAAGATAATTGGATTAAAGAGAATAGTCTTATTTGAAGAAATACCGGTAAATTTAAGGCCGATTGTAAATATATTTTTGAGAAGAAAGTTGATTGAAAAAGTTGAGAGAAGTGTTGTAAAAATTATTGCAACACAATTGGGTATAGATGTTTATAAAAATAAATATCCAGTTGTGGTGGAGATAACTAGATTGACTAGAGATCATATTGTTAAGGGAGATTGGAAAAAATATAGGATAAAGGAATACGATCTAACTGCAAGACCTCCTATAGTGTTTCCAGGTAAAAAACATCCCTATATAATGTTTTTAGAGGAGGTTAGAAGAATTTTAATTGGAATGGGATTTGAAGAAGCTAGGGGACCATTAGTTGAGGCGGAGTTCTGGAATTTTGATGCATTATTTCAGGCACAAGACCATCCTGCAAGAGAAGTGCATGATTCATATATATTAAAATACCCTGGACAAGCTAATTTAGATAGATATTGTGAATATGTAAATAGGGTTAAGCTTACTCATGAGAATGGGTGGATCACTGGCTCAAGGGGATGGAGATATAAGTGGAGCTTCTATCTAGCTAGGAGACTTGTGCTTAGATCTCAGACTACAGCTGTATCCATAAGAACATTGTATGGGAAAAGAAAACCTCCAGTAAAAATGTTTGTTATAGGGAAAGTTTTTAGGCCAGAGACCCTTGACAGTAGGCATTCAATGGAGTTCACACAGGTTGAGGGTATCGTTTTAGGTGAAGGCCTAAACTTAAAACATTTACTAGGATATTTGAGACAATTTGCTTTGGAACTTGGATTTAAGAAAATAAGATTTAAGCCAGGATACTTTCCATTCACTGAACCAAGCGTTGAAGCATTTGCTTATCATCCAAAAGAAGGATGGATTGAAATATTGGGTTCAGGATTATTTAGACCGGAAGTATTAATACCTTTAGGCATAGATTATCCTAGAGTGCAATGTCTTGCATGGGGTATAGGTATAGGTAGGCTTGCCATGATTAAACTTGGAATAGATGATATTAGAGAACTTCATTCTCAAGATCTTCGATGGTTGAGAGAAAAGGGATATGGGTGAAAATATGCCAACTATAGATCTATCTATGAATGACTATGAAAACTTGTTGAAGCTTATTGGACGTAAAATAGATATTGAAGACCTAGAGGAAATAATATTTTTACTTAAAGGGGAAATGGAGGTATACGAAGAAAACGGGGAGAAGAAAATTAGTATTGAAATTCCTCCTGACAGGATAGATATGCTTTCAATAGGAGGTTTAGCTAGATCTATTAAGGGGTATCTTAATATAGAGACTGGAAAGCCAAAATACAGCACTATATATGGTGATATTGAAGTCAAAGTTAATCAAAATATTATTCCAATAAGACCTTATATTGCCGTAGCAATACTTCATAACGTGAAACTTGATGAAGATTTATTAAAACATATTATGACCTTCCAAGAAAAACTTCATGGAACATGGTGTAGAAATAGAAGAAAGGCGTCTATAGGTATCTACGATTTTAATAAGGTTAAGCCTCCACTATACTATGAAGGAGTTGAGCCAAATAAAATTAGGTTTATACCGCTTGATACCAGTATAGAGATGAATGGATATGAAATACTTTCTAAAACACCTCAGGGAAAGGAATATGGACATTTATTAAGAGATAAAAAGCTTTATCCGATTTTAAGAGACTCTGAAGGGAAAGTTTTGTCAATGCCCCCAATAATTAATTCTGAAGATACAAGAGTTACTGTAGATACGAGAGACATCGTTATAGATGTAACTGGATTGGATAAGTATATTGTAAACTCTATTCTAAATGTACTGGCGTATAATTTTGCAGAACATGGTTGGATTATTGAAAGGACAAAGATAGTTACTCCAAATGGTGTAGAATATACGCCTCAGAAAAGGGGAGGAAAACTTAGTTTAGATAAAGATTATGTAAATAGGATAACGGGATTAAATTTAAGCGAGAACAAAATAGCCCATCTACTTAGAAAAATGAGATATGAGGTTAAGATAAATGGAGATAAAATAGATGTAGAGATACCGCCATATAGGCTTGACATACTTCATCCAGTAGATTTAATCGAGGATGTGGCAATAGCCTATGGTTTTAATAAAATTGTTCCAGAGCTGCCGAACATATCTACAATTGGACATGAACTAGATATATATAAAGTTGTTAGAAAGATTAGAGATATAATGGTTGGACTTGGATTTCAAGAAGTATTGAATTATATAATGTCTAATAAAGATCTTTTGTTTATAAAAATGAATAAAAATATTGGGGAAGTTGCTGAGGTAATGAACCCGAAAAGTGCGCAATATACTGTGCTTAGAAATAGCATTATCCCTGGACTACTAAACTTTTTTAGCAAAAATAAACATGTGGAATATCCACAGAAGATTTTTGAGATAGGAGAGGTAGTGTATATAGATAGTAAAGCCGAAACTAAGACAGTAAATCATATTTTACTAGGATTTGCAATAACAAATTTCTCCCTAAGCCTTGAGGAAGGCTTATCTGTAGTTTATGCCCTATTTAAAAATCTTGGGATAGAAGAATTTAAGTTAATCTCATTAAAAAATGACCCGAGCTTTATTAAAGGTAGAGTTGGAAAAATAGTTATAAATGGAAAAGAAATGGGAATTATAGGTGAAGTAAATCCCGTAGTGCTTAAAAACTTTGAATTAGAAAATCCAACAATAGTCTGTGAAATAGATATAGAAAAAATAGTAAAAATTATTTAGATCTTTTTCTCTTTAACATTAATACTATTATGATTACTATAACGATTACTATTACAACTATTCCTATAGTTGTTATATCAAATCCCTGTACCTTTTCAACTTTAAGAGATTTTGTCTCGCTTAATGGGTTAAAGTTTATGCCTGAGACTTCTATTGCTACTGTAGCAGTACCACTAGAAACCCCCTTAATCCTAACAGAAATACTCTTAGACTCACCAGGAGAAATAATATTTATACTGCTTTTGCTACCGCTAATTATAGATAATTCGCTACTCGTAGATACCGTGACCGTTATGTTTTCAGCTACCCCATTACCAGTATTCTTCAAAACAATTTGTATAGTAGCTTCTTCATCCACATTAATCTTTTCTGGTAGTGATATTGTTAAATCAATTTTTGCAGGAGGTTTAGTAATAACAATGCTTTTCGTTTCTCGTATCGATTTAAAACCTATGCCTGAGACTTCTATTGCTACTGTAGCAGTACCACTAGAAACCCCCTTAATC
>CAZKAY010000001.1:29646-56730 GCA_964550975.1 uncultured Thermoproteales archaeon
CTAACAGAAATACTCTTAGACTCACCAGGAGAAATAGTATCAAAAGACATTACACCTCCATCAACTATAGATAATTGATCTGTTGCAGATACATTCAAGATCACGTTTTTAGCTGCCGCATTACCAGTATTCTTCAAAACAATTTGAATAACTGATTCACTGCCAAGTGTAATGTTTGAAGGCATATTTATTGTAAGGGAAATCTTAGGCAACATTTTTCTAAACGTAGCCCTCTTTTCCACACTATTTCCAGCAAAATCTTTTACAGATACCTTTATATCAAGCCTTTTACCAGCATTATAATCATCCTTTGAAAACGGAATCCATGCAATATATGTTGCAACCCCGTTTTTAAAATCGACTAAATCTAGTAGGTCAGGCGATTTCCATGTAGTTCCACCATCTAGAGAATACTTTACAGAAACCTCATCTACACCCCATCCAGTATCCTTGGCATTAATAGTTACTAGAGTCCATTCTTTTTCAAATTTTAGAGATTTATCTATATTTACTTCTGGTTTTGTAGCATCATCTACAGAATATATAGTATATTTTATAGTGGATCCTGCAGATAATGAAACATTTTCTAATACAATATAATATGCATCACTACCTTTATAGACTGTATAGCTTGGCTCACTTGGAGTCCACTTATACTGGTCTATCGGCTTATCCAATGGTAGTTTAAATATAATTCTAATATCATGGAATGTCTCTTTTAACTCATTTTTAGCTTTAAATGAAACAGCATAATGTTTTCCATCATTTAATGGAGCATAGTAATATTCAATGAAACCTATTTTATATGGATATACACCTTCACCAGAATCTATTGGAATAGAATTAGGATATGTAAACGGACCAGTACCCTTATAATATATTGTGTTTTCATCAATCGTCCCATTACTGTAGATTACAAGATATTTGAATCCTCTGATGTCCTTAGAAGCTACATCATATGCTACTGCCGCTGGAGTGATAAAGTAATGCTTATTACCCTTCCAGTCTTTAACAATCATATTCAGATCTGTATGAATATGCTCCGCGAGAATAAGCCTAACATCATAGTTAATAATAATGTTAAAAAGATATTTTGCCTCGTCGGGATGCTCCGACCAGGAATAATATATATAGCCCTGATTAAATAGCTTATTTATATCGCCTGCACTCTTTAACTCTAATATAGATTTTATAGTCCCCTTAACCTTTGTCGAAAAAAGTGGGTGATGTAATGCTATTATCTTAAATTTTTGATGACTATTTTTAAGAATATTTTCAGCCCATTTTAGATAATTCATTCTGACCCATCCATCAGCATCTGTTGGTAGAACAATTAATAGAAAATCACCTATACTGACTGTATAGTTTTGTGGACCTATAATCCTCTCATATATACTCGCATCCCCAATAGAACCATATTCATGATTCCCTATGACTATATAACATGGAGATCTAAGTAGTAGAAATGATCCTAGAAAATATTTCCAAGCCGAAGACTGTTCGGGTCTTTCCACTAAATCTCCCAAGAAAATCGCTAAGTCGGGATTTATTAGATCAATTTCCTTAATTGCCTCATAAAATAATTCTTTTCCTCCAGGAGTTTTAGTATCACCGAACACCAGAAACCTTAGTTTTGTAGGCCACTTCTTTAAAATCCACACAGATTTGGGTTCAACTATATTTATATTTTGGCCATCTTCCTTAAAACCAATTGATAGATTATATAATCCTTTAGGAATATTATTGGAAACCTTGAAGACAATCTTCCATAATCCCTTATTTTCAATAAACTCTGTAGAAACTAGTTCTAGATTATATTCTCCTAAGAATACATGCATTAGCTTTGCTGACCAACTATCTGCATCCTTCGAAGCTTTTATATGAACCTCTAAATTACCGCCAACCAATACTGGTTCTGGTATAGCTGGTAGCGGATATTTTATTTTTTCAGCAAACTTTATTATAGGAACTGTGGGAGCTGATATAGTTGGTCCGATCCACAGTAATAATACTAATATTATAGTGATAATATTTATTTTCAATAAAGTTTTACGTTTATTCAAAAATTATCACCAATATTCTACAAGCATTTTAGATTAATATAGTTATTTTTCACAAATATATAAAAAATATATCAGAAAACTTCTCCCTCTTTACTTGGAAGAATTATAATATCATTTATTGAAGCATGTACGGAGATTGGCATACCTATAGATACCTTTACCCAGGGATCTAAATTTACTAGTATAGAATGTGAATTTAATCTTATTCTAGCTTGAATATAGGGGCCTACAAATGACACCCACTCAACATTACCAGTAAATGTATTCATCTCCTCTCCATTCTTTCTAGTTACCTTAAATATTTCTGGTCTAAGTATAGCGACTGCTTCATCACCCTTTGTAAGTCTATACCTATTATTTGTCAAAACTCCTGTAACTTTACCCCATGAAAATTTCAGTATCACCCTATTTCCATCCACATTATCAACTATCCCATTTATTAATGAATACCTTCCAAGAAAAGTGGCTACAAAAAGATTCTCTGGTCGTTTATAGACATCCTCCGGCGTACCTGTCTGCATTATTTTACCATATCTCATAACTGCAATTCTATCAGATATCACCATTGCCTCCTCTTGATCATGGGTCACATATATTGTCGTTATCCCAAGCTTTCTCTGAAGTTGCTTAATTTCCTCTCTCATCTCAATTCTTAGCTTAGCATCAAGATTGCTTAATGGTTCATCAAGCAATAATACTTTAGGCCTTATAACTAGGGCTCTTGCAAGGGCCACTCTCTGTTGCTGACCACCAGACAATTGGGTTGGAAACCGATTCTCTAATCCTTTAAGCTTTACTAAATCTAATACCTCCATAACCCTTTTACGTATTTCATCTTTGGACAGTTTTCTAATCTTTAATCCATATGCAATATTTTCGTATACTGTCATATGAGGCCATAATGCATAGTTTTGAAAAACCATTCCAGTCTCCCTTTTATATGGAGGCAATTCAGTAATATCTACTTCATCAAAATACACCTTTCCTTCATCTGGATGCTCTAATCCAGCTATAATTCTTAGCAAAGTTGTTTTACCACATCCACTGGGACCTAAAAATGTAAAGAATTCTCCGTCCTTTATTGTAAGTGTTATATGATCTGCAGCTACAACCTTTTTCTCAAATATTTTAGTCACATTTTCAAGTCTTACAACGACCATTCTATACACCTAGAAACGCTATCTTTTGCTTAAATATATAATTTGAAATAGATATAGAAATAACTTGTGCTATCATAAGTAGTATTCCTAATGCAGCAGCTACACTTACAGTGCCTACAGCTCCACTGGCATAGATCACTCTACTCATATAATATGTTATTGGACCCTGACTGGGATTTAGATTGCTTAGAGTTATACTTGTACTTACCTCATTCATGGAGTATACTAGTGATAAGAGGCTTCCACTTAAAACATTGGTGATAATCAGTGGTATAGCTATCGTGAAAAATGTTCTAACCCTACTTGCACCGAGATTTAATGCCGCCTCTTCTAAACTAACATGAACTTGCTGGAATCCAGCGAAAATAGATCTAGCAGAAAATGGAAGTCTACGAACACTGTATGAAAATATAAGTAATAATCCTGGGTTTATAAATGGGTCTAGTGGTGTTAAAGAAAAAGTTGTAGCAAAGAATAAAAGATACCCTACAGCAACTATTATTCCAGGTATAGCTACAGGCATCGTCACTAGTACGTCTAACGCATCTCTACCTGGAATTTTTCTTCTACTAATGACATATGCCGCACTGGTTCCGACTAAAACCATAAAGAAGGTTGCAATAGAAGAATAAAATAGACTATTTGTAATTGATTGAATTACATCCCTTTTCATAGCAAGTTGACTTAGAAATTCTAGCGTAAATCTCGTCGGTAGACTACCACTTATAGCCCAATTAGTTAATGCTAGGATAACTACACCTATTTGCGGAAAAGAAGCAGATATAGATACCATCAAGAGAAAAATCGTTGCAACTATACTTCCCTTTAATCCAAGCCTTCTTACCCTGGGACTCCATCTGCCACCCTTACTAAGCATTGCATAACTCCTCATACTAACATACTTTTTTATCATTAGAAAAATTATTATGGCTATAGTTAACATCAGCACAGCTATGGCATAAATTGAGGGATGAACCTGCTCTATAGTACCTATACCTCTTCTGAATTCATCATATACATAGAAACTCATGATCTTTTGATGTAATCCTTCTCCGAAAGCCCCGCTTAAACCTATAGGTGCTCCTAAATCCTCCATGCTGAATATAAATACTAATGCCGCTCCAGCGGAAATTCCTGGCAGCGCTAAGGGAAATGTAACTGTTCTAAATAATTTAAATCCACTTGCACCCAAATTTTCAGCTTGCTCCTCAAGAGAAGGATCAATATTTATGAAAGAGGATAGACTATTTAAATAAACTATGGGGAAAAAGCTTAATGTTTGAATTAATATTACTGCAGGTATTCCCGTAATCAATATTCTAAATGGAATTACTTTTAAGAAATCATGTAGAATATAATTTAATAATCCACCAGTACCCAATACCTTTCCAATAATATACGCATTTACAAAGGGTGTAGCTAGGATAGGTATTAACAGCATTACTCGGAAAATATTTTTCCCCGGAAAATTATATCTAGCCATAATAAATGCAGAGATAACTCCAAGTATTAGTGAAAAAAGTGAGACCATGGCTGAAATAAATATAGTATTTAATATTAATCCGAAATCAGGTCCAATTCTACCTATTATAAGTATATCTCCAAATGCTGTGGATCTATATTCGTACCATGTTAGCTCAGGAGGAAACTTTATGAAATCCGGATCCTGAATTAATGACTGAAAATAATATAGAGATGGATTTCCATTATAGTTAAATGCACGTATAATCATGAAAATTACGGGAGTAAGTAGGAAAAAAGTTAGCATAGATACTACTATTGTTACCTGAGCTATTGTTAATAGATCCATTTCTCTTTTCAATGCAGCTATATTCATGATCCACCCAACAGAGCTTTTAATTCATCAGCAACCTTCTTATATCTGGCAGACGCAGCTCTTTGCCAAATATTTACCAATTGCTTCCTATAGTTTACGTCTGTAAATAGTTTATCATTTATGCTTTGTGCATAACTTTGACTGAACACAGTGTTTTTACCTGTACTTGGATCAGTGAAATTAAATAATAAAGGATTTGCAAGCTCATTAATAAGCCTATTGAAATCTTGCTGAGATATCTTTCCCTGTAGTCTAGCTTTCGCTAGCATCTCCCATGTACTTTGAAGATCTGTATGAGCTTTAGTTATGGTGGCATAGAAGAACCATTGCATTGCTCTTTCATACGAAAGGGCTAGATCGTCACTAAAGTTTATAACGAGTGCTTGTAGAGTTCTATTATATGCTGCTTCAAGATCTGTACGCTCCTTTCCTTCCGGTGTATCAAATACTCCTGGATTTACAGGCATTCTATTTACTCTCTTGTCTAACCATATTTTCTGTCCTTCAACACTAATTACCCATGCTATGAAAGCTTGTGCAGCTTTAGCATGTTTAGACGTTGATAGTAGAGCAATGGGATCTCCATTGACAATTGAACCATCTGTAGGTATAATATATTCACATAGTTCTGGATTTTGTAATTGAGCTGTATATCCATAGAAATCTATTGTTATACCTACAGCTACATCCCCTCTTATTGCTGCATCCCTAACAAGTCCGGATTGATCATATATTTTTGCATTAGCGCCCATTAATGTAATTATTATCCACCCCTTCTCCCAACCATAGTCTTGGAGAATTATTTCATACATCCTTGTATTACTCGTACTCTTTGTCGGATCAGCAACGCCGACGCTTGGAATAGGCAAAGTAGCTGCATAAGTCTCATTAGCAAGATCGATCCATTTGGTAGGTCTAGGTAGATTTGCTTTATTAAGAACATCTTTATTTGTAGTGAAACCAAAGGATGATATGGCTGCAGCTACCCAATAGATTTTGCCATCACGTATTCTCTTCATCGCTGCACCTGAGAGTTCATCTGGAATTTGATTTGCAGCTTCTAAAGCTTCACTTAAATTAAATGGTGAAAGTAGATTGTATCGGATTAATATGTCGAAAAGCGTTGGCCCACCACCCCAGGCAACATCTATCTCCTGTCCAGGTTTAGTTGCACTAGCTTTAATAATATCTACCCACTGTCCGGGGTCGACCGACAACCATTTGATATCCTTTATATGATATTTCTTAGCTATAGATGAGGAAAGAAACTTTTCTTTGGCTACATCAAGTATATCGTATCCATGCCTAGTTATAACCCTTAATACAACCTCCTCTACTACTGTAACTTTTTTGAATACGGCTATAAGAGTATGATTTTTATCCATTGTAACCTCTATACTTGTCTTATTCCCGGCAATCTTCCCATCCAGAATCCAGTGAACAAAAGTATATCCAGAAGCAGGGGAAGCGGATACACTAACTTTAGTTCCTTCTTCATAGACATGTGCCCCCGATTCAGGATTAGTATTACCAGTACCCTCCGGAGAAACCGCAATAGATAAAACATATTTTTTAGTTGGAGGAGGTGGTGGAGTAGGCCAGAACAATATTGCTGCAACTATTGAAACCGCAATCAAAACGATGATAATAATAAGCAATATTTTAGATATACCTTTATTCATAGTAACCGCCATTCTTAATATTTCATGGAATAGATATATATTTTATGTTTAGGAACCTATTAGAAAATGTTTTTCTAAAATATATGTTTCATAAACGTTTAAATCGATGAATAATTTAATAATAAGATTTATATTTTTATTAAAGCTTATATTAATTCGGTGGAATAATGAAATCTAGATTTGTTCTGGCAGGTATAGTATCTCTTCTATTACTAATATCCTTTGCATCTTCCATAACCGCTAATCCTCAACCACTCGTTGTAGTTTATGCTAAAGGTATGCTTGAGCCAGATAGTAGTTTACAATATATGATGGGAAATATAACTGATGTTAAATGGAAATTGCTTACAGAAAGCTTAACATATGAAGATTTAAAGGGCGCTAAAATGCTTATTCTTGTACTCGTAGATACTTCTCTAAACTATACTACCGATGAATTAGATGCCATAAAGAAGTGGTTTGACGAGGGAGATAAAACTCTATGGGTTTGTAGTGATAGCGATTATAAGGGTGGAGACTATCTCAGAATAGAACCTGCAAATAACGTATTAGAAAAAGTTGGAAGTGTTTTAAGAAGTGAGCACACAGAAGGTGTCGACAAGGCTGCCCCTATGGGGGCTCCATACCGTGTTGGAGCTAAAATAGATCCAGATGATCCTTTGAAATTCCTTGCAAATGGTGTATCAAACTTAGTATTGTTCCACGGGCCTGGAATAGTTATTGCATACAAGGATGGAAAATATATGGCTTTAGAAGAAAATGTGCCTGAAAATGTTTATAGAATTGCATGGATAGAAGAGGGAGCTGTTTCAGAATTTGTTGCTCCACTTCCAGAAGTACATGATTTAACATATGAGGGTAAATTGGTTGAAATGGCTGCAGAGTTATTTCCCGATAAAAAGAATATTGTTATCCTCTCAGCAGAGGCTCCATTTGACCATTATAGAGGTATGTGGACAGATTTCTATCATGAGGTAACTTTAGATGGCGCAAGATTTGTTACTAATGTCATTTCATGGGGTGTTAGTGAAACATTCTGGCTTGAATTAAAGGTAAATAGCTTAGAGAAGACTGTTAGCGATCTTTCCGGTAAGGTTGATAGTTTAACGAGTCAAGTTAAAACGCTTTCAGATACAGTCGATACTTTGTCTGGAAAAGTTGATACACTTACAAGCGATTTAAACAATCTATCCAGTAAAGTAAATGAACTTTCAAATAAAGTTAGTGGATTGGCTGGTACAGTAAATACAGCTTTAGGCGTAGCTGTATTATCGTTAATAATAGCATTAGTGGCAGTAGCATTACCCTTTGTAAAGAAACCTGCGACAAAGAAAGAATAGTTAATTATAAAATATTATATTTTTCTTTAACCCATTTTTCAATAATCTCATCAATCCTATCATATTTTACAATAAAATTGTTTTCTACAAAATAATCTGGCAATAGATTTAGGAATTTCAAATATCTTTCATCACCACATATTAGAATAGCTTTATCATCCCTTGATCTTAACGCTCTTCCAAGAGCTTGAGAAGCTCTTCTAAGTGCTGGTAAAATATATCCATAATATCTTCCCTTCTCCTTACCATATATCTCCATATAGTATTCAAGATATTTTCTCGTTCTAGCTGTAACCCTATCAAATGGTATCCCGACTAAAAATATTCCTTCGAGAGTTTTTCCTGGATAATCTGATCCTTCAGCGAATCTTCCTCCCATAGGTGCAATTAAAATCCCTTTCGTATCGCTTTCAGCAGATTTTTTAAATTCATCCAACATTTTTCTTGCATTCTCCCCTCTAAGTTCTCTTTTCTCAATAAATATCTTTCTATCATATTTTTGAATCATTTTAAGTAAGCCGTTTTTCATCAACTCGTCTTGTATCCTATAGCTTGCAGTAAATATGGCTATATTTGAGTTAAAATTTTTTATAAATAGTTCTATAGCGGTAATATATTTTTTAGTCATCGTTTCACTTAATTCTTCACCTCTAGTACTTATTCCGCGAAGAGTTAATGCTAGAATATTTTTCCTCTCATATATTGATGGAATTATCTGTTTTCTATATCTTGATACCCCAACTATTTCTGCAAACGCTTCTACTGGATTTAATGTACCGGAGATAAATATTCTAGCATAAAATTCTCTCCAAACATTTTTTAATATTTCAGCTGAACGCATATCCCATACTTCTAGAATTAAATTATCTCTATCAATACTTGCTATAAATGCAATTCCCTTCACATCGATATTGTCGTAGATAAGCTTCAGGAAAGATGATAAATGATATAGAGATGATCTAGGCCTCTTCCCCTCCTGAAGCCTACTCCTCCTAACATATTGACCATATTGCTCCATACTACGTAGCGTATTATAGTCAACTATATGTAGAAAATCTATTGGATCAAACTCAATGTCCTCTAAACCATTCCTAGAAATATATGTATATATTTGCCTCATCCTATCATATATAGATTTAAGTATATCGATTATATCGTCAAAGCCGTATTCCTCAGCCTCCCTTATAGAATTCTCTACAGTTCTAAAGGTTATTTTATCCGAATTTAAATTAATATTTTGTAGATTGTGTGCCTCATCTATAACTAGAATAGTCTTTTTAAAATCTATTAGCGGCTTTATAGACCATTTAACTCTTTCATCTAAAACATAATTATAACTAAACGAAATTATATCTGCATCGGGTATAAGATATCTTTGAGTGAAATATGGACATATTTTAAGCTTACTACACTTCTCTAAGATCTCTGAATACATTAATGGTTTATTAAAAATCCTATATAGCATTAACATTCTAGATAAATTTATATAGTATGGACATTTCTCCCTAAAATTTTTACATATAAATGATGCTTCATCATATCCCACACCTTCCCTAAACTTCTCTCTAGCCAGCAAACACATATCTCTCTTACCTCTAAAGGACAAAGCAAATATCTTTAATCCAAGTTTTTTGACAAAAACCTTTATTTCCTCGATAGGCCTATCTGTCTCATTACCAGTTCTAACACTCCATATAACACTATACCCCCTCATAATATATGGTAAAACTGCCGCCAAAACTACAGGTGTTTTACCAAAGCCAGTAGGCGCATGAAACATAATATTCCTATAGCCACTTTTAATACTATTATATATGAAAAGCACAGCCTCCCTTTGATATTCTCTAAAACTATATGGAAAATATTTTAAGACCCTCTTCTCATATCTCATTTCAATCAGTAAAATATAATTAGTAATAGTATATTAAAGTTCACTATAAATTAATTTTTGTATAATTAACTGATATCTGAAATATATTTTACTATTTTTTTATATTCTTTACAACTTATACATTTATTTTCTAATAATACTTTAAATAAATAAGATGTTTTTATAATTGCATTAACATATATTCCATTTTCCCTTAAAAATTTAATTCCATTCTGCTCCCTATCAATTAACACCACACCTCTATCCACTATACCTCCATATTTCCTAATTTTTAATATAGCATTATATATACTTGATCCGGTTGTAATGACATCATCTATAATCAATAATCTACTATTCTTATCAAATATTCCCTCAACATCTCTTTTTGTTCCATAAGTCTTAGACTCCTTTCTCACATATATTAATGGCTTATTTAATTTATATGCTATTAGAGTTGCTAAAGGTATTCCTGCAGTAGCTATACCTACAATTCCATAAAAATTATAATCCATACTCCTTATATTTTCAACATAGATATCGGCTACATCATTAAATAGAGTTGGATATGATGGAACCCTCCTCAAATCAATGTAATATGGACTCCATTTTCCAGAGGATAGTTTAAAATCTCCTATCAATATACATCCATGTTTATATAAATTTATAATCAGCTCATCGATATCCATATCTCCTCAACTTCTCCAATATATGTTTAACAGTACTACATGGATCCCTAGATAAATATATTGTTCTTCCAATTATCTCGAAATCGGCTCCAGCATCTAATGCACTACCTATATCTGCCCCCTGAAAACCTATGCCGGGTGATAATATCAATATTCTTTTATCCATTTTACGAGCATATTTTATATATCTTGTGTATGTGGCTGGCAAAATTAGTCCATCAACCCTACTTGTAATAGATATCTCTAATAGCCTTTCATAATTTTTATTTAAAAATTCTTCTCCACCTTTATGACTCATAGCACATACTGTAAATACTCCTCTCCCCATCTTCTCTGCAAGATCCACAATGGGAAGTAACCCATCTCTCCCTATAAATGCGTGAACTATAACAGCATCAAACCCCTTTTTAAACAATATTTCACTATTAACTCTATTTATAAAGCCTATGTCTGCAAGCTTTAAATCCGCTATAAAAACAGTTTGAGAACGATATTTTTCTATAATCTTACCTATATTATTTAATCCAAATGATAGAAGTAGGGGAAGGCCTATCTTTACACCACCTATATATTTAATTATACAGTTTAAAATACTATTTATTCTATTAAAATCCAGTAAATCTGCTGCAAATATTATTGGAGACTTTTTCTGAAAACTCTTAATTCTATCATAAAATTTCCTTGACATTAAATAATAGATGAACAAGGAAATATTAATATTTGATTATCTACTCCACGATTCTAGCCTACTAAATTATTTAAATTTCTAATCATTATATTTATGGAGGATATATGAATCTTAGTGTAAATGTAAGTGGTATTTTATTTAGAAATCCTTTAATACTTGCTTCAGGCATACTTGGTACCACTGGTTCTATTTTAAAAAGAATTTCCGAATATAATGTTGGAGGTATTATTACAAAAAGCTTAACATATAAGCCTAGAAAGGGATATAGTACTCCGATTATTGTTGGGGTTAAAGCTGGGTTAATAAATGCTGTTGGACTAACTAATCCGGGATATAGATATTTTCTCGAAAATGAACTCTCATTAATGGATGATATAGATATACCTATAATTGTTAGTTTGGCTGGAAATAGGGTTGATCAACTTATAGAGATGTGTGGGAAATGTGAAGAATATGGGGTAGATGGAATAGAATTAAATCTTTCATGCCCTCATGCAGAAAGATATGGTATAGAAGTTTTAATGGACCATAAATTAACCTATAAAATTGTATCTGAAGTTAAAAGTGTTTTAAAAATACCACTATTTGTAAAAATTGGTCTTACAGATAAATTTATAGAAATTGCCCGTATTATTGAAAAAGCTGGAGCCAATGGTATTTCTGCAATAAATACTGTAAAGGCGATGGTGATAGACGTCGATCTCAAAAAACCAGTTTTATCGAATAGGATTGGAGGATTATCGGGTCCAGCGATACATCCAATAGCTGTCAGAATAATATATGAGCTATATGAAAAAATAAATATTCCTTTAATTGGAGTTGGAGGAGTAGAGGATTGGCGTGATGTAATTGAATTTATGCTGGCTGGAGCAAATGCTGTACAGGTAGGATCTGTCATAAGCGTACGCGGATTGAAGATATTTAAGGAAATATTGAATGGTATAAAAATATATTTATCTAGATATGGTTATAAGGATATTAAGGATATAGTTGGTTTAGCGCATGAATAGTAAAGATATAGCTTTATCTGCTATAATTGCATCATTATATGCATTACTTGTAGTCATGTTTCCATCACTCTCATTCTATGTATGGCAAGTTAGAATAGCAGATGCACTACTTCTTCTCCCAGCACTCTTCGGTAAGCCCGTTATATATGGACTTTTTATAGGATGCTTTCTAGCAAACTTTATGGCTCCTTGGGGAGCCCTTCCCCTTATTTTAATCGATGCAACTATAGGTAGTATCGTAAACCTTATAACTGGATATATGGTGTATAGGATTGCATATAATAGGAGTAGAAAATATAGAATTATCTCCTCAATAATTGGAGATATATTTGTCAGTATAAGTGTAGGCGTCTACCTCTCAATACTATTAAATATACCATTAATAATCAGTATTATAGGATTATTCATTGGAAGCACTATCTCAATAATTATTTTAGGGAATATTCTATGTGAAATATTATTAAAAACAGGATTAACCAAAGTATTTTCCAAATGAGATTAAGATTTTTGCTAACATATTTATAAATAATTTATTTATCTATATTGTGAGGTGCGTATAATAGATGTTCAGATATCCTCTATCCAATATAGTTAAGTATGCTATTAAAAATCCTAGTTCAATAAGAGAGATAATGAGTATAGTTACTGAGTATAGAATACATCCGGAAAAATTTCCACGTAAATTACTTTATCTTGGAGGAGGATGGCCGCAGGACCCGCCGCCAAACATTATTAGAAAAACCGTATTAAGCATTGCAGAAAATCCTAAATATTTTAATGAAATAACTAGATATGGTACTACTAAGGGTGAACCAGAATTTATTCAAAAAATAATTGAATATGAAAAATATATTTTTGATAGAAATATTTCTGAAGAAGAGGTTATTGTGGGGCTGGGAAGTACCGAATTAACTGCAGCAATAATAAAATCTATATTAAATAAGGATAGTGAAGTTATATTGACAAGACCCTATTATCTAAACTATAGGAGACAAATATTGTTGGAAAATGGTTTAGACACTAGGATAAAGTATTGGAATATCATTAGCAATAATAGATTTAACCCATTATTAGATCAACTGCAGGACTTAATAAATAATTCTACACGCCTAATTATACTAACTATTCCAGGAAATCCTGATGGACAAATATTTGATGAAAAAACATTGAGTGGTATAATTGATATAGCTGAGGAAAAATCTATATGGGTTTTAATCGATGTAGCATACCGCACATTCTGCTTCGAGAAATATCCTAAATATTTCTCTAGAAGTCCACGTGAAAATGAAATATGGATGTGTTCTCTCTCAAAAGAATTTAGAATCCCGGGATGGCGTATAGCATATATAGTTGCCAACGAAAACCTTATTGAAGGATTGGTAGCTTTAGAGCAGGCTAGAATATTATGTCCAAGTAGATTGGTTCAGGCAATTTTAGCAAAATTGCTTGAGAAAAAGGAGAATCTTAGAATTATGAAAGATTTTCATGAACAGAGTAGGTTAAAGTATGGTAGAATAGCATCTAAAACTATAGATATTTTGAAAGAAAAGTTGCCTAAGATAGATATTATTAGACCTATGGGTGGATTCTATGTATTCTTTAATATAGAGAAATATATGGACGATTCACGTAAGGCATGCAATGACCTTCTAAATAAATGGCAGGTTGCATTAGCTCCTGGAACAGATTTTGGAATGAAAAGCTATATTAGACTTAGCTTTGCACCTGTGATAGAAACACCAGAAGTAATTTTTGAAGCTATCGATAGAATGGAGAAATATTTTAATGAAATGGTGTAGTGAATTCATGAAAATTTTAATGATCTCCCCTAAGACTAAAGGTATAGGTGGTGTTGCACAACACGTAAGCACGCTTATAGGAAAACTTAGAGAGCAAGGATTTACTATTAAAGTTGTTTCCAGTGAAAATACGTTTATAATTAATAAAAGTGGGTTTAGGAACCCTTCCTTCGCATTATTTTCTATTCCAAAGATTTTTCTAAGAAAATATGATATAGTGCATGGTCATGAAGCGATCACAGCTATACCCATGCTAACTACAAGAGGTAAGCATATTCTTACAATACATGGAATATTTAGTAAGAGTATCGAATATATTCATGGAAAATTCTGGAATAAAGTTGCTAAATTCTATGAAAAAAGGTTTTTTAAACATATTGATACAATTACAGTCGTCAGTAAAAGCTCTTATGAATATTATAAGAGTATTGGCTATAATCCAATATATATTCCAAATGCAATAGACTTAAATATTATTCCGAAAAATGGTATACGTGAACATCCGAGACAAGTAGTCTTTATAGGTAGAATTTCTAAAGAGAAGGGTATAGACATACTTCTCCAAGCATTTACTAAGGATATTCTAAAGAATATAGATTTGATAGCAATTGGAAACGGTCCATTAAGAAATAATTTAGAAAAAAGGTATACTTCTAAAAATATTCATTTTAAGGGATTTCTTCCGAGAAAAATAGCGTTAAAATATCTTAAAGGTTCCGATTTATTTGTCCTTCCATCACGCATAGAAGGTTTAAGTACATCTATTTTAGAAGCCATGGCATGTAAGACTCCTATAATAGCTACAAATGTTGGTGGTAATAGTGAGTTGATAAGAAATGGTGAAAATGGTATTTTAATAAAACCTGAAGATCCAGATACATTGGCTTTTACAATAAGAAAGGCCTTTGACAATTACAGTTATATGGAAAGGCTTGCAGAAACAGCATATAAAGATGTATGTAATAAGTATAATTGGAATATAGTGTTTAAGAAATATTTAGAAGTATATGGCTTATAGCTTTTTCTCTATATTACTTATCTTATCTAAAAGCTTCTCCACCTCTTTAGCATCTATTCTCTTAACCTTCTTTCTTCTAAATTTTCTTAAAACCATGTTTACAATAAATATGAGAAAAGTTATTAGAAATATGTATATCAATATTGACTTCAAAACATTATATTGGTTTTCAGCCCTCTCCTCCCCGTTTTCTTCACCTTCTATCTTTAGTTCCGAAACCAGTAATGGAATCTTTATTCCTATCTCTATTTTAGAAGAAATACTTATATTTTCTTCATCTATTTTCCTTCCATCTATAAATATACTTATAGATGACCTATAATTCTTTATTTTCTCTATGGCAATATCTCTTAATGCATAGAGCTTATATAGAGTTTTATTTAAATCCTCTCTTTCTTTACTTAACTCATCTATCTTACTATTTAATTCATCTATCTTTTCGTTTAGATTTGACGGTGTCTGATTTCTTAATAGCTCTGCAAACTTTAGATGCATTTCTCCAAGATTTCTCAATACATATGAAAATTCTTTTAATGAATTTATTGGTTCCTCAAACTTCCTAATATTTTTTTCAATTCTATTTAAATCTATATTGGATATGATACCCTCCATGTAGCTTAGATTGCCAATAATATTGTCTATAACCCTTGTAGCTGGCTCGCTCAAGTTATAGTTTTTCTTTAAATCATTTAGAGTATCTATTGTTTTATCAATAGTTTTAGATAAATTGTATAAATATCTTTGAGTACTATTTATGTCGAGAGACCTGATATTTAGATAAAAAGTATTTAATGTAAAATATAATGCATAGATATCTTTACTATATTTTATCTCAGCCTTCCCTAACTTCTCTGTAGCATTTATTAATATATCTGTTTGAGTACTAATATTGTTGAGTTCGTCTCGCATAGATATAAGTTGATTCAACATATATTCTGTTTCATTAACTGCTTTTTCAAGTTTTTTAATATTTTTCTCCGCATTATTTAGAATACTCCATGGATCGTCTATCAAATCTATAGATAATGGTGGTATCCATATACTCTTCCATATACCTATACTCTTTACATATATTTTAAATGATAGGTTAAAACTATGTTGTAGAAATATGTTCCAATATGCTATATCATTATCTTGTTGACGGGCTGTAATATTTGGTTGGGATGTAAAATCTGTGGCACTAAAATATTTTTCCGGATAACTTAATCCAAACAACATTATATATGGCAATATGATATCCTCGTTCTCCACATTTCTTCTATCCTCTCTAATATTTTCCATAAATATGTCTATTTTTAAGACTCTTCTCTCACTTAGGTTACGAAGCAAATAATAATTTTTATCGAAAACCATATTTCTAGAATAAATATGAAGATTAATATTTAATGGAGGTCTACTTAAAATATCCCCCCTATACTCTATAACAATATAATTCTTTTCCGCAAAAATACTCCAATAAAGTTCACATATATCTCCATTACTAATGTTTTTATTGGGATTCGGGCCCTCAAGCATTTCAAGCGAATTTATATTTAAACCCCTTACCCTATCTATAATTGTTATATTTCTACCATTCAAGTCTCCATAAACTTCGATTTTAACCCTAATTTTTGACGTAAGTATAGTCCCATTTATATCTAGATTATATATATAGAGTATCTCCTTCTTTACGCTTATATCTTCCCTACAATAAAATTTATTCACATTCATTGTTATAGAAAGTATGATTAAAACTAATATAATCTCCCTACTTTTCATGAATATCACTACTCAATATTTTTTCAATTCTCTCTATTCTTAACCTAGTTTTTTCAACTATTGTTAGATAGGTATCGGTATCTATTTCGTTTCTATCCACTAGATATTTTAATCTCTTTAATTCGTTTTTTAACAGAGATATTTGAAGCCGTAAAATTTTTTTCTCATCTATCTTTCTATTCAAATTTATTTTAGGTATCTTCTTTGTTTCATACAGTTTTCCATCTCTAATATATATTATTCTATCACTTATAACAGCTATTTCAGGATTATGAGTAACTATTATAAACGTTGTCCCAAAAAACTTGTTAAGCATTTTTATTATCTTTAATATAATTGCACTAGAATTTACATCAACATTTCCAGTGGGTTCATCCATTAATATTATCGATGGATCATTCGCCAGAGCTCTTGCAATAGCAACTCTCTGCTGTTGACCACCAGATAATTGAATCGGCCTATGATTTAATCTTTCCCCTAATCCAACTAGTTCCAATAGTTCTGCAGCTCTTTCCCTAATTTCTTTTAAAGTATATTTTTTAGCTAAAACCATTGGAAACATGACGTTTTCAAGTGCCGTTAATGTAGAGATTAAATTATATGCTTGGAAGACAAAACCCATCTCATTCAATCTCACACTAGCCAATTCTCTTTCAGATAAATTTGTTATATCCCTATTATTTAGATATATTTTACCATTAGTTGGTTTATCAAGTGTACCTAAAATATTTAGTAAAGTACTTTTGCCTGAACCGGAAGGACCCATTATAATGATAATCTCTCCTTCATATATTTTTAAATTCACGTTTTTTAATGCCCTTACCTCAACATATTTTCCAATCTCATATATTTTACTTATATTTTCTGCTTCTAATATAACTCTCCTATTCAAATCTTATCGCCTCTAAAGGTCTAATTCTAACAGCCTTTAATATTGGATAAGATGCAGATAATATTGATACAAATATGGCTATTAAAAATCCCTCTATAAATGAATCTATTTGTGGTTCAATAACTATATTAAACGTTAATCCGAGACGTATAACTAAATCCTTTAGGGCAAATGAACCTATGTATCCAAAAAATATTCCAAGCAATCCTCCAATTATACCCATGAAGACTATCTCTATAATAAATATCATAAAGATGTCGCCACCCCTTGCACCTAATGCCTTCATTATACCAATCTCTCTAATCCTTTCTCTAATAGACATCATTACAGTGTTCATTACACCCATTGCAGCAACAAGTAGCCCAATTAAAGTTATAGCCGTAAGCATTCCATGAACTATATCTAAAACCCTTGTAACAGCACTTGCAATATCAGTTTCTTTTATAAGAGATGCTTTAGGAAATATACTCTTAATGCTATGAGATACCTCTTCAATCATCTTTTTATCATCTGTTTTAATAAAAATATAGTTAACAAAACCTTTTCTATCCAACATATCTTGAAGCCTACTCAATGGGACTATAGCAAAACTTATGCCAGTCAATGAGAGAAAGAAACCTCCACTCTTAAAAACACCTTTTAGTCGAAAAGTGGCTTCTTCATAAAAACTGCCATAACTAATTGTAACTCTAATATTACTACCAATACTTGGAGATCCCAGAGATCTATATACATTTTCATCCAACAATATCTCGTTTTCCTCATCACTATTAAAGATATCTCCTTTATTCATTTTTAGCTCAAAGAAATCTAGTTGAGAGGAAGGTATGCCTATAATATTTATACTTCTCTTCCCAATTTTTGCTGGAACAAATATAGTACCCACAGCATTATCTACATGAGGTATACTCCTTATAATCTCAGTTACCTGACTCGGAACCGCTATACTTTCCTCAGAAATAATTATATCAGATCTCAATACTCTTCCTATCTCATCTGCAACCCTATTTCTTATCCCCACTCCAAGCGTAGTTAATGCTACCAGTGTTGCAACACTCCAGGAAATAGCTAAAATAGTTAGGAAAGTACGCATTTTCCTAATCCACATATTTCTAAATGCCATTTTTATAGCAAAGTATAGAAACATTATGTTAATCAAAATAATACACCATATAGAGTCTATCAAATATGATTAAACAACGATATATATTTGTATTGATATAATAGTTACAATAATATGTTTATGATACAAATTGTGCTAAAATATCTTTTCTATAAATGTATGTACCACAATATTCGCACATAAATATAAGTGGTCGCCTTGAAATTAGTTTAAAAACAGGTTTTATGGGTTCTCTCGGCTGATTAGTTATACAATTTGGATTGGGACATTTAAATATATTTATAATTTTATCTGGAATAGTCACCTTCTTTTTTTCAACAACTTCGTATTCTCGAATAATATTTATTGTAGCGGTTGGAGCTATGAGTGCAATTCTATTTAATTCATCCATACTAAGCTCCTTATTCTCTATTTTCACAATATCCTTCTTACCAATTTTTTTACTCTCTACATTCATAACTATAGCTATAATCGAATCCCCCTTTACACCAATTATTTTAAGAACATTCAATGCTTGTCCAGCAGGTATATGATCTATAACTGTACCATTTCTAATTTTTCTAACGACTAGTTCCCCTTTCTTCATTTCACAACACCTAGGATTAAAGAGATGAGAGCCATTCTAACCGGCACACCCAAAGCAGCTTGTTTAAAATAATATGCATATGGAGTATTATCTACATCTAATGATATCTCATCTATTCTCGGTAGAGGATGCATTATCATTAAATTCTTCTTTACATTATCTAAAATTTTTAGGTCGATTCTATAGCTACCTTTTACTGCTTCATACTCAGCCGGATGTGGAAACCTTTCTTTCTGTATACGTGTAACATAAAGAACATCTATATTTTTAATAACTTTCTTTACATCATCATACATATCATAGTTTATGCCAATTTTATCTAAAAATTTTAATACTCTTTCCCTAGGCCTTAAAGATTTTGGAGAAATTAGATATATTTTATCCGGCTTAAATAGAGTTAATCCATATATAAATGAATTTGCAGCCCTACCATATTTTAGATCTCCAAGAACACCTATATTTAATCCATCAATATATCCCCTATATTTTTTAATAGTATATAGATCAATCATAGCTTGAGTTGGATGATGATGAGTACCATCTCCAGCATTAATTATGGGTTTACTAGACACCTCTGCAGCAAGTTTTGCAGCACCCTCAATTCTATGTCTAATAACAATTATATCAGAATATGATTCAATCATTCTAATGGTGTCCGCTAAATTTTCTCCCTTAGCTATAGATGATGTAGACGGACTCACTAATGATATAACTTTCCCCCCAAGCCTATACATAGCACTTTGGAAACTTAGTCTAGTCCTCGTACTAGGTTCAAAAAAGACCTCCCCCAAAATTTTTCCCACTAGAATATTTGTTCCATGAACCGCTACGTTTTCCATAAGTCTAGCAACTTTAAATAACTCTTCCAATTCATTTTTATTAAAATCTAATATAGATATTATATCTCTATTCCTAAACATAATCATCCATATTATTAGACATTTAGGTCATTAATATTTTATATTATAGCATGGTATATGACTAATACACAATATCATATACTTCTTACATGGATACGAATTTACATGAATGAAAGTTATACCTTGTTCATTTAAAATCTATATTTATTTTCATTTTTACCCATTTTTATAAAACCTTTGTCTCTTTATCTTTCATTACATCAATTTCATCTAAGATCTATCTACTAAGCTATGCAAACCATCTAAAACCATCCCTGTCCAATATAGATGAACTATAAGTACTAAATCGCTAGATTTATATATATAATCACATGCATCATTCATAATTTATAGCGTGGGTATTATTGCATCTAAAATATAAATTCACTTCATATTTAAAATATCTTGATAAGTTTTAAATAATAGGTATAATATTAATATTTAGGTGAACATACTTGGCAATATCTAGAAGTAAGATTTTAAAAATGCAGGTATATACTCCCTCAGGAAAATATGTTGGAATTGTAGAGGATATCGGATTCGAACCCGGAACAACCGAAATAAAACTATTTATAAAGACCCGGGCTGGAACTACTTTAACCGTTGACTGGACTGATGTAAAGACAGTTGGAGATATAGTTATATTGGGAAAAGAAGTAGAAATACCTAAACCGGCGACGCCGGCAGCAGTAACACCTACGACGACACCTACCACGCCCACTCCAGGTCCAACGGAGAAAAAGATTTGTCCTTACTGTGGAAAACCTGCAACATGGATTCCACAATATAAGCGTTGGTACTGTTATAACTGTAGAAAATATATATAACTTTAAATTCTTCTCTATTTTTTTATCAGTTTTGAATATATTGGGTATTCTACATCTTAAATAGGTCTTATAGAAAAGATTATATATTATTTAAAGATAAAATAACCAATATTATTTTAGATTTGATAAATCAATAAAATGAGATAGGTGTCTCAATGAGAATATCGATAATTGCATCGATTTTAATAATTATTCTAGGAATATTGATCCCCCTATCACCTATCGTGGTCGAGTTGGGGGGAATACCCATATTAGGTTATATAGAGTATATTAGAAGGAAGGGGGCTCCCTTCATTGTTCAAGCGATGATCCTAGCAATAACTATCATTATTATTGTTTTCGGTATTCTTATAATATTTTTCTCGAGAAAAATTGAGGCCCTTGAACAAAAAATCCCCGCAGAAGCATTTCCCAAAATGGAGAAAGCTAAAGTTAAGGAAAGAAAAAGAATAGTAGAAGGGGAAAAGGAGGAAGAAAATGTAGAAGAATTTATTGACAGATTACTTGAAGAAGAGTAAAATAAAATTAATAGAAAAGTAAAAATATTTTTAATCTTTGTAAACACATTAACATTTTATAATTAAAAAATATATATTGTTAATGGTGATCGTCTTTGAATTATAATCCCTATGAAAATGCTATAAAACAGCTGGAGGATGTTGCTAGGTTAATAAATTTAGAGGATTGGATTCTAAATATTCTTAAATATCCTAAGAGGGAACTTATTGTACATTTTCCAGTAAGAATGGATAATGGTGATATAAAGATTTTTACTGGATATAGGGTTCAACATAATGATGCTAGAGGTCCTACAAAGGGTGGTATAAGATTTCATCCAAAGGTAAATTTAGATGAAGTCAGAGCATTAGCTATGTGGATGACCTGGAAGACTGCTGTAATAGATCTGCCATTTGGAGGAGCTAAGGGAGGTGTAGTCTGTAATCCAAAGGAGATGTCTTTAAGGGAAATTGAACGGCTCTCCAGAGCATACATTTATTCAATAAGTAGGATAATAGGTCCTTATACCGATATTCCTGCACCAGATGTAAATACAGGTCCACAAAATATGGCGTGGATGATGGATACATATAGTGCTATTAGGGGAGAAAATAGTCCAGCAGCGATAACCGGTAAACCTCTATCAATAGGTGGATCTGAGGGAAGAGTTGAAGCTACAGGTAGAGGTGTAATTATTGTAACCTTAGAAGCGTTAAAAAGACTTGGATTAAAGGTAAGGGATACCACAGTAGCTATACAAGGATATGGCAATGTCGGCTATCATGCTGCTTCTATAGGACATAAATTTGGACTTAAAATTATAGCTGTAAGTGACTCAAAGGGAGGAATATATAATCCAGATGGTCTAAATCCAGAAGATGTTTTAAAGCATAAGAAGAAAACCGGATCAGTTATAAATTATCCTAAAGCAAAAAATATTTCTAATAAAGAATTATTGGAATTAAATGTAACTGTTTTAATTCCAGCTGCAATTGAAGGTGTTATTACAAGAGAAAACGCAGATAATATAAATGCAAAAATAATTTCAGAGGGGGCAAATGGTCCATTAACATTAGAAGCTGACAAAATATTGCATGAAAAGGGTGTCTTATTTATTCCAGATATTTTAGCTAATGCTGGAGGTGTAACTGTAAGCTATTTTGAATGGGTCCAAAATCTAACTAGAGAACAATGGACGCTTGAAAGAGTTAGAGAAAAACTTGATGAAAAAATGGTGAAGGCTTTTAATAAGGTATATGAGATATATAAAGAAGAGAATGTAAATATGCGTGAAGCTGCATATATGATTGCTGTACGAAGGGTTGCTGAGGCCATTAAAACTAGAGGAGTATGGCCCTCATAATTTAATATATCATTTTTACATCTTAAGATTTTAGTTTATTTATAAATGAAAATACTATTGGAAGTAATTTCCATCCATGCTCTATTATTCCAAGAGACCCATTTTTGCAGTCTCTTTCGCTAAATCTAGATATACCGTCTCCATTTATCCCTGGAATATAGATTAATACTGGTACAGGATCGTCTGTATGTCTCTTATATATCCAGGGAGTTGCGTGATCGGAGGTAACTATTATAGCCGTATCTTCGAGATCTATTAATTCGAGTAAAGGTTTTGTAAAATATTTGTCTATGAGTTCTATAGCCTTAACCTTTTTCTCAAAATTTCCATCATGTCCAGGTTCATCGGGACCCTTTAAATGAACATATACTGCATCATATTTTTCTAAAAGCCCTAATGTAATTTCAAGTCTATTTTTATAATCTGATACATGATTCTCTGATGGAGGAGGTACTTCAGCTATATCCATTCCCACAAGTCTAGCTATACCCTTTTCAACAGGCATTTCAGCTACAGCTACAAACCTCATTCCAAATAACTCATTTATAGGTTTTACCTTAACTATTTCACCGCCACCATCTCTAAGAAGTAAGACATTTGCCTTTAAATACCCCTTAGCAGCTCTCTTGATATTTACTGGATGATTATCAAGTAATTCTATAGTCTTTCTGGTAAATATGTTTACAAGTTCAGCCGTCCTTCTAGCTTCTACGCTTTCATCTAAAGGTTTACATTGAGTAAGCTTCATCTCAAAACTTTTAGCAGCCATAGAGATTTTTCCAACTTTTACATAGGCTGGATCAGTATTTCCAACGTTATCCGATAATCTATATTTTCTGCTACCTATAATAACCACACCTCTATGTCCAACTGTCGCTGTAACCCTAGCATATCCACCATGTAATTCGAGATCCATTCCGTCAACAACTTTAGCTAGTTCATTAGCTTCATCGCTCCTAAGATTTCTACCACATCTTCTATCAATAATTCTTAATGTTTTGGGATCTATTGTAGCAAAATTGGCTCTAAAAGCTACCTCATATCCGCTCTTTAAATCGAATCCGGCTCCCAATGCCTCTACAGGACCTCTACCAATATAATGCTCATGTGGATTATATCCCAGTATTGAAAATACTGCTGAATCGCTTTCAGGTGCAATTCCCCTACCTATAGTATACATTAATCCACATCTACCCTTAGGTGTAAGCGAATCTAGAGCGGGTTTATTAGCTTTCTCCAAAGATGTTGGACCATTTATCTTATCAGCTGCTCCATCGATAACAAAGTATATTAATTTCATAACAACACCAATCTACATATTGCTTGGAGATTAATTAACTTAATTGATGATTATAATATGATTTTATATTTCTGCCGAATCCTCTTTCACCTACTATCACTTCATCCTCCATAATAATTTTCCCCCTTACAATCGTCATTATAGGTATCCCTCTTACTTTCATTCCTACAAATGGACTATATTTTGCCTTTGACTCGAATTTAGATGGATCTATAATTTTTTCTCTCTTTAGATTTACTATTGTTAGATTTGCATAAAATCCCTCTCTAATTAAACCTGCTTTAGGTATAGATAATATTTTTGCTGGATTTTCGGATAATAATGAAGCTATATTATAGAGTGATAAAACTCCCCTATTATATAGTGTAAATAATATTGGAACCATTGTTTCAATTCCAGGTATTCCTGGTGGAGCGTCTCTCCATTCCCTCATTTTTTCATTAGATGTATGTGGAGCATGGTCTGATGAAATGACGTCAATAACGTCATATCTTAATGCATTTAACAATGCTTTACAATCATCTTTACTACGTAATGGGGGATAAACTTTTAGAAGAGTTTTTGGTACAATATTTTTCTCCGCTAATGGGATAAGATAATGGGGACATGTATCTATTGTAAATATTTTTCTCCTCCTTAATTTTCTAATCAAATTTAATCCCTTTTTAGAAGATAGATGAGTTATATGTAATTTAAAATCAATATTCTTTTTTAAATTAAATATATCCTTTATTGCCGAAACCTCCGATTCAACTGGTCTAAGACCATTTCTAAAAAATTTGGGGTTCTCTGCATGTACAACTGTGGGTAGACCGTATTCTGCAATTTTTTCTAATATTTTTCTAAAAACATCTATATTTTTGCCATAGAAATCTTTATACATATATATTTTTACACCAATAGTTTTAAGGCTCATGGATGGTAATTCCTTTATAAATTTCATCGATTCCTGCGGTAAGCCCACATATAATCCATAGTCGATTAAAGCCTTACTACTAGCTATCTCATCCTTCTCATCCAATAAATTTAGACTTGTAGTCTCTGGCCTAGTATTGGGCATGTCTCCTACGATCGTTATACCACCTTTAGCTGCCGCTCTAGTACCAGTATAAAAATCCTCTTTATATGATAATTTCAAATCCCTTAGATGTGCATGTATATCTATGAATCCTGCAAAGACAATTATACTTGGATTCTGAGAAAAATCTATCACTCTATCAGCATTAACACTATATGTAATATTTTTTATATCAACTATCCTTTCATTGTTTATAATGATCGACTGTGGAATTATATATCCATCAATGTAACACATACCCCTTATAAGAATATCATATGTCATTTTAATTCAACTCTCCTACCATATTCATCTCTAAAATATTTTCCAAAATCAGTTTTTCTTAAAATTTTTAGATCAAATACGGGTCCATCAACACATACTCTAAGTCCCAGAGGATCTAGTATACATGAACCACATATTCCAAATCCGCATTTCATTAATCTTTCAAGCGATGCCTGAAAATCTTTACCATATCTTTCTGCAATTAACATTACTTTATACATCATTTTTTCAGGACCACAGGCAATTATCTCATCAAAATCTTCAGTTAAAACCAGTTTTTCAAGCAAATCTATAACAGTTCCTTTAAACCCTATAGAACCATCCTCAGACGAAATAAACACTTTCCCACAATATTTTTGAGCCTCATCGATTAAAATAATATCTCTCTTACTCCTCACCCCGAGTAAAAGAATAGTTTTACCATAAAGTTGTTCTGCAATATATATTAGTGGGGCTACACCATATCCGCCTCCAACTAAAAGATATTTTTTATCATTATTTAGTTTAAAACCATTTCCATAGGGTCCTCTAACCAAAATAATATTATTTATAGACAATTTATGCATTAAATTTGTTGTATATCCGACTCTAGCAATAGTCAGTCTAATAAGACTGTCAATATATCCTGATACACTTATAGGGATCTCCTCTCCGTTAGGAGGCATAATCATTAGAAACTGACCTGGCTTAGGAATTTTGGGTAGATTAACATCTAGATAAAAGGATTTTATATAATAATTTTCATCTATAATTCTCCTTATAATGGCTCTTTTAAATCCATGTCTAAGATACCTATAAACCATCCTCTCATCCTATTCGATAGATATAATAATGTTTATACTCATATTGTTTTGGGAATATATATGAGTTTAGAAATCGTATATAGTACATCGGAATTCTATTGTAAAAATGCATTAAAATATTGTCAACATGCAATAGACTTGATGAGAAGAGGAGAATGGGAAAAATCAGCAAAAATATGTTTATTTGTATCCACGTTATGTAGTAAAAAACCCAGTCCAAATTGTAGAATGGAGTCAAATCTATGTAGAAAAAGTGCTGAGTTAAGATTACAGAAAAAAATAGAAGAATCTGAAAAATTCTGTTTAGCAGCTAGGAAAATATGTTCGAAAAACTTTGAAGTATTGGGTGGATAAATGGACCGGGTGGGACTTGAACCCACGACCTCCGCCTACCTTTAGCCCTTGCTATGCAAGGGCGGCATTCTTCCAGCCTGAACTACCGGCCCTTAATAATATTTATAGTTTAAATACATATATTTTTTGGTTTATATGATGCTTAGAGAATTGTTAAAAGATAAGATCCCAAGCAATCTATTA
>CAZKAY010000002.1:0-2616 GCA_964550975.1 uncultured Thermoproteales archaeon
AATATTTTGAGAAATAGTATTGTGTAAAAAATATTGGATATTTAGGGTTGTATATTGAATATTTTTACATCGCAGCTTTTTATGGAAAGCTTTATTCTCGGATCCTTGCCATTAATCTTAAAAGTATTTCCGGATAATAGCTCTTTAACCTCATATTCTTTATCCTCTAATCCCATGCGTTGTTTATTGAATCTCAATGTTACCTCATGATTTTTATCTCCAATCTCTATCAAATATGCTAGATATCCGTTTTCAAATCTCCTATAGCCGAGAACTATATCATCCTTCTTCTCTGGAACCAATGTAGAGTATGGAGATAGATTGGCAAGTGACAAAACACTCTTCAGAACTTTTTCCATTAATACTTCGTTTAAATCTACAGCCAAGTATATTGTATAACCGTTTCCAAATCTATTTAAAACTATGGCTGGCTGACCCCTATATTCAGCAATTATTTTAGCATTTGTATCTATAATCTCTGCTCTCTGAGCTGGTAGACATTGCCCTATAATACCTTTCTTCAATTCATAGAAATCATCTATTATCCTAATATCAGTAGACTCTCTCCTTATTAGACTTTTAAGATAATCTAATGCAAAAGTCCTATCTATAGTCAACATCATTTTATTTGCTTGAAATTGATTAAATGTTTCAAGCAACCAGTTTCCAGCTCTAACCCTTTCAGGTAGATATTTAATAACCCTATTTAGATGGATCAATAATTCTTTATCAATATCTACTTTACATTTAACTCCAGTTACATCCATTAATGGTTTACAGGGATATTCTTCATAGAATTCTCCTCTTTCATTACATTCGCCGCAGAAGGAATTTACTAATAGTGTTCCTCCACTCTTTACATATTCTCTTAAATGTTCTGCCTCTCTATGGGAAATATATTTTATATGGGGAGCTATGATAAGCTTATAATCATTAATTCTGCCGTCGAATAAATATTCTTCATTAATTATTGCTGTCTCTGCACCAAATCCAAGTTTAAGTAGTAGAGATAAATAGTTCATTGCAGGTGGTATTGACACTCCACTTTCATGAAAACTATCTTCATCTAATAATAGGATTCCGATATCGGGTTTTAACGGAGGTGATGCCCCTAGAATATTACTTAATCTTCTAAATACTTTATTTATCTCCATTACAGCTAGATAGGATGATTTAAATTGAGGTTTCTCTCTAGGATTATATTCACATCTCGGACTAGTTACAAGTCCCCAATAATCTGACTTAAAGTCCCAGAAAGTCATTCCGGTGCCTCCCATTGCCTGAATAAAATAGGCATTACGTATGCACCATTCATAGCTCTGGAATCCAGACATCTCATTAACTTGGTGAGGTGGCTTGGAGGAACCTCTTGCAATAGCAATATAATAGAGTGCTCTAACATAGGATGCTTCAAAATCCTGTATAGCTGCTCTAGCATTGCTTGCTCTGGAACATACCTTATACCATCTTTGATATCCACTCCATCCCGGTAAATCCATATTTATTTCCAGAGATATAGGTCTAGATGGATCATATTTATGGACGGTATTACAGAATTTTACTAGAATATCTGTTGATACATATTGTTTAAATCTATACCAATCCCATCTAGCCGCTCTCCATCTCTTTAATCTTCTACCTTTAAAATCCTCTTCCTTTAAACTTACAGGTGGATAAACTTCATCCCATGAGCTATAGGTGTTTTCATCATCATTCCAACGTTTACCAAGATCCCCAAGTGTAAACTGATCCTTCAACCATTTCCTAAATTTAGCTACCGTGTATTCGTCATAGCTTGCATCCTCCCTAGTACCATAAATCTTTCTCTCCTTAAAACTGGGTAGAAAGGGCCAGTTTTCACTGCATATCCAATAGTCTCCTAAGGCATCCTCATATTCCATTCCAGTTTCAATCAAATTCTTTATATATAGCTCCATCTCCTTTAGATAATTTTCATCGTGGGGATAGCCTCCAACTATATGCATAGGTACCTTTCTTCCAGTTTCGGTAATCCAATACCAGTTATATTTTTCAACCATCCATTGAGGGGGATTTGGATAGAAATGAATAAATATAGTTATACCCATTTTCCTAGCTCTTCTCAGTAAAGTTCTAAGAGGATCTAAGTTCCATATATCTTCTGATGGATGAACCCTCTTCCATGGAGCAAAGAAATCAGCAGATGTGAAACCAATCTTTAGATAAAGGTTTTTATTCGTGGTGACCAGCTCTTCCGGTAATGATATAATATAGTCTCCTCCATGATAGGCCGATGTCTTGATAAACGGTTTTCCCTTATAATAGAAACACCCATTTTTAACATAAAAACTACTCATGAAAAAAGATACTATTCTTACAGATATATATATGTTGTTATGTTAAATTTAATAGACTGAGTTACTTAACGTTGAATTTTATCGAGACTATTTTAATATTTGCAATCCTTATAGTTTAAATTATGAAATTACGGGTTGGGTCTGCCCAGTTATCCTTATTCATTCTAAACCTATTTCTACCCTCATCCTACCATCCATCTCCCTCATATCATTGTGGAGATTGTAGACACATACTATATAATGATAGAAGATATAGCCTAAACATCCTGCTCGCTAAATT
>CAZKAY010000002.1:2716-56148 GCA_964550975.1 uncultured Thermoproteales archaeon
TAACTTGTCTATAATTTCATGGGAAAATGCTGAGACAAGACATAGGAAAGAAGGATTTATAAAAATATATGTTGATGAGAAAATTGGGGCGAGGAAGCTTAGAATGCATTTATCGGTTTTAGGTCCATATAAAAGGCCTCATAAACCACATAGGCATGAGGGGGAGGAGATTTTCTTTATACTTGAAGGTGAAGGTAAAGTTAAAATTGAAGATGAAGAGTTTAAAGTAGGTCCGATGACAGCTATATTTATACCATCAAATCTTCTGCATGGGATAGAGAATGCTGGAGAAAAAGTATTAAAATATCTAGTTATAGTTGCAAAATAGACTAGATTTTTTTAAGTTCTGGAAGAACGTTTTCAGCAAACTCTTCTATAGGCTTTATCTTATATGCCTCTGGAAAATAGAAGATGAATTCAGTTACACCTATCTCTGAATATCTACGTATCTTTTCAATAATCTCCTCATAGGTTCCAACATACTGCGTTTCCCTTAGAGACTCGAAACTAGTATTAGATAGCTTAAAGTATTCATTTTTCCTCAACATTTTCTTGATCTCCTCATCGTTTTTACCCATTAATACTATTCCATCGTGTACCTTCACTATTTCATTAAAGTTTCTATTAACTGCATCACAATGTCGTTTAAGAACTTCAAGTTTCTTAGAGTAATGTTCAACATTGCCCCAGACATGATATTTATTTGCATGTTTAGCTACAACTCTAAGCGTCAATTTTTCTCCTGCACCGCCTATCAAAATAGGTGGATGGGGTTTCTGTATTGGTTTGGGATCGTTTAAGGCACTCTCTAGTTTAAAGTATTTTCCATTAAAATTGACTTCATCCTTCGTCCACATCAACTTGATAATCTGCAATGCCTCATCTAATATTCTAATTCTTTTACCGGGTCGTGGAAACGGTATACCGTATCCTTTAAACTCGTTTTCATACCAGCATGCTCCTACGCCAAATTCTATTCTACCATTTGATATGACATCGATGTTGGATAAAATTTTTGCCAAAACTGTAGGATAACGATATAATATGCAGGTAACCAGTGTCCCCAGCCTTATCTTCTCGGTTAAAGCTGCTAGGGCCGTTAACGTTGTCCAAGCCTCAAATACAGATCTTCCCTTAAGCGGCTTGGGAACTGTATGAAAATGATCGAAAATCCATATTGAGTCAAAACCTAATTCCTCTCCTCTCTGAGCCACCTTGACTATAGTCTTCCACTGGCTTCTTGGATCCATATCTGATGGTAAATCTAGTCTCCATCCCTGAGGCACAAATAAGCCAAACTTTAATCGACCCATATTATAGTAGATACTATTACTCATAAATAAATATTCTCTTCTAATAAGGAATTCCTTTAGCTGAATTTTGCTATGAAAGTATTCAACCATATAACAAAGACTGAAACATATTAGTAGAGTTTTCATTCATTGAATAGTCTCCTTCTAATGGAAACTAAAATGATAGATAATTTGATAAATGTAAGAAAATATTGTAATTCGTCTTTAAAGAAAATTAATATTATTTAGATGGCTTATATTTATGGCATGCAACTAGATGGCCGCCGCCTATATCTATTAACTTTGGCCTAACCTTTTTACATATTTCCATTCTCTCAGGACATCTTGGATGGAATTTACATCCAGGCGGTGGATTAATGGGATCGGGCATTGGTCCAGGTAATGGTTTAAGGTCTTCAAGCGGCCCCACTATAGATGGTATCGACTTCAATAATGCTTTAGTATATGGGTGTTTAGGTTCATAGAATATTGTATATACATCTGCTACCTCAACAATATTACCTAGATACATTATAGCTATTCTATCAGCTATCTCTGCTAGAGTTGCAAGATCATGTGTTATAAATAACATTGTTAGACCAGTCTCTTCATGTATATCTCTGAGAAGCTTTACTATATATTTTTGTGTAAGTACGTCTAGAGCTGATGTAGGCTCATCTAATATTATAAACTCAGGGTTCAATATAAAGCTTAAAGACATAAGAGTTCTTTGCTTCATTCCTCCGCTCATCTCATGTGGATACATATCTAAAACACGTTTAGCATCTAGATGAACATTTTCCATCAGTTTTGAAGCAAGTTTAGATATAGTTTTTCTTGAAACCCTACCTTTATGATCCTCAACAGTATCTATAAAATGATCTCTCACCTTTATAACTGGATTGAAAGAGTTCTGAGCACCCTGAAATACTATAGAAATTTTACTCCATCTAAATTTTCTAAGCTTGCTTTTAGACAACTTTAATACATCTATACTTTCTCCATTACTGTTAAACAATATTTCTCCGCTCTTGATATATCCATTTGGATCAACTATATTTAAAATAGAATGTGCTAAAACAGATTTACCGCATCCGCTTTCTCCAGCTAGACCTAAAACCTCACCCTTGTATATATCTAAATATACATTATCTACAGCCCTAAGAATTCCACGCTCCACTCTAAACTCTACGGTTAAACCTCTAATACTCAATATTACATCCTTTTTCTTAACACTATCTGTTGACATTATATCCACCTACAGTATTTAATAACTTTAAATATAAAAATAAAATTTTGCATTAATATCACCTATAATAGATGGCATGCCACTAATCTACCTTTCACCTCTCTAAGCTCTGGAACCTTTTCCTCACATATCTTCTCCGCATATGGACACCTTGTATGGAACTTGCATCCTGGAGGCGGATTAACTAGACTGGGTATCTCTAGACTTTTAAGTTTAGGTAAACCTCTGCTTCTAGCAATTTTTGGGTCAGGTATGGGAACAGACATTAATAAGACTTTAGTATATGGGTGTAGTGGATTCTGTATAATTTCCTCGGTCTTTCCGATTTCAACAATATTTCCCAGATACATTATAGCTATTCTCTGATCTCTTGCAAAATATCTGGCAATCGCTAAGTCATGGGTAATAAATAGATATGCAGTCTTAATCTTTTTCTTAAGATTTAAAAGTAGATCTAGAATCTCTATTCTTAAAGATGCATCTAACATTGATACAGCCTCATCAGCCACTATAAATTTAGGTTTAACACTTATAGCTCTCGCAATAGCTATTCTCTGAAGCTGTCCTCCACTAAGTCTACAAGAATATCTTTTGAAAAAGTCTTCTGGAGGAACTAGGCCAACCATTGTTAAAAGTTCGGCAGCCATTTTTCTAGCCTCCTTTCTATTTTTAGCAATCTTATAATGGAGTAGAGGAGGTGTTAGGGCTGAGAGAACATTTCTCATAGGATTAATTGTAGTATATGGATCCTGCGGTATTAACTGAGCATTTCTCCTATACTCTTTAAATTCCTCTCCTTTCAACGACCATATATCCTTATAGCCGTTATTGAGGTAATATAATATACGTCCACTATCCTGTCTCAGTAATGCGAGCATTAGTTTTCCTAAAGTACTTTTTCCACATCCGGACTCACCAACCAAGGCTAGAATTTCATTTTCACCAATCTCTATACTTACATTTTCTACAGCCTTTATATGCTTCTTAGCGCCAAACATACTTCCAACTTCAAAAATCTTAGATATATTTTCAGTTTTTAATAAAGGATTTGGCATATATCTCACCATTCCCTTAATCTTGGATTAAATATCTTATCTATACCGTTGCTTAGAAAGACTAGGCTTACCTGCAATATAATTATGACAAATGAAGGCGCAATTATGTACCAGCATCCGGCTCCGGTTATTGTACCTACATAAGCTTGAGCCATATGTATCATTGCGCCCCAGTTGCCAGGAGTATATGGTATGAGGCCTAAAGCCATAAGTCCGGTATAGCTATAAACTGCGCTTACAGAACTTAACATAAAGTTTATAGCTATATATGGCATAGCGTTAGGCAGTATTTCTTTAAAAATTATATGAAACTTGCTTAAACCTAGACATTTATCTACCTCTATAAATGGTTCCTGCTTTATTGACAATACTTGAGATCTTATAGATCTGGCTAGACCTGCCCAAGATGTTATACTTAATAGGAATGCTATCATTAGAATGTTTACTGTAATGCCTGATTGAAGTAGCCATGTAGCTATTATCATCAGCAATGGGAATCCGGGTATCGTTAAAAATATGTCGATGAGAGTTGTCACTATTATATCTACCTTACCACCTATATATCCGGCGATTAAACCTATTATTGTTCCCAAACCAATTGTTACAAATCCTGCTAGAAATGCGGCTATCAATATGTCTCGTCCACCATTAACAATTTGTGCAAAAATATCTCTTCCAGCAAAATCTGTACCCAACGGATGTTTCCAAGAGGGCGGTTGATATCTCTCCTCCATATTAGGCTCTAAGCTTAATGGTACAAATATTGGACCAATTATAGACATCAGTATATATATAATTAATACTATGAGTCCAAACAGCGCTCTCTTATCCTTAGATAATATTTTTAGAGGGATATAGATATAGTCATATAAGATTCTCTTAAAAATTCTCATTATTTTATTTTCATTCATACATACCACCTCTCCTAATCCTTGGATCCAGCAATCCATATAATAGGTCTGCTATAAAGTTTGAGATAACAACGGCAGAGGTTATTAATAGAAAACCTCCTTGAATTAATGGATAATCTCTCCATGAAAGAGCTAAACCTATGATTTGGCCTATACCATTATATGCAAAATATGTCTCTATAAATACAGAGCCTCCAAACATATATCCTAAATGTATAGCGAAGCTTGTAAACAGTGGTAGAAGAGCGTTTCTACCGACATAGGTTCTAGAAATACGGCTTGACTTTAGTCCTCTAGCTTCAGCTGCAACTACATAGTCTTCTCCCAAAACTCTTATAGCGCTACCCCTCATGGCTAGAGCCCATCCACCAAAACTTGTGAGAACATATGCCATCATTGGAAGGAATGAATGGTAGAGTACGCTTGAAATAAATTCGATTGTAAATCCAGGTTTAATCGATATATCGTAGCTACTTCTAGCTGGAAATATTGGATAATATATTGCAAAAAAATATAATAATAGTAATCCTAGAATAAAGTTTGGTGTAGCTCTGGATATAGATGTTATAACTGATGCTGCATTATCGAATACTCCTCCCCTTCTGTATGCCATTAAGATACCTATACCTATACCGATAATGAATGAGATAGTTAAGGATATTGAGAGTAAAAAGACTGTCCATGGAAGGCCGTAAAGAAGAGATTTAAGTACTGGTTGATGTGAAATATAGCTTTCACCCCAACTTCCATGCAATAGGGTAATCATATACTTTATATATTGTAACCATAATGGGTCTTTTAATTCTACACCATATAATCCATACACCATTTCCCTAGCCTCAAACTCAGACATACCATAGGTGGTCATGTAATAGTATACCATCATCTCTACAAAGTCTCCCGGCATAAATCTTATTAGGAAGAATGTAATTGTTATCACAACATATATTGTCAGTAACGCCATTAAAAGTCTTTTCACAATCCACCTCATATAAACCACCAAATCTTTATTAATATATATTAGCTAGTTAATATAAATTTTTTTCAGCAAGATTAAAGATAATTTCAACCATAGAAGGGATAATAAAAATGAAAAGAGAAAAGAAAAATTAAA
The DNA here is from genome assembly GCA_964550975.1 of uncultured Thermoproteales archaeon. Classification (GTDB taxonomy): domain Archaea; phylum Thermoproteota; class Thermoprotei; order Thermofilales; family B9-G17; genus CAZKAY01. The sequence continues at coordinate 8,338 of CAZKAY010000002.1, forward strand.
ATAAATTAATTTATTCTTCCTTCTTTTTCGTCTTTAGAAGTACTGCTACAAGTGCTATTGCAAGTATTATTATTACTACTCCTTCGATCGCTGCAATAGTTGTTAGACTTCCTACTTGTCCACTTAAAGCTGCAACCTTATCTGATAGAGATGCAACATCGGATTTAAGTGTAGCTACATCGGATGACAATGTGGTAACAGCTTTATAAGTTGCGTTAATGGTCTCAGCCAATCCGCTTGGTATCGTTGGCGTTGGTGGTGGTGTCGGAGCCTTTGGTCTCCATAATCCTGAGCATAGTAGGAAGCCATATACAAAGCTGGGATTATTGCCCATCTCAATTTGTATTGGTTTATACCACATGAATACTTCCCATGAAACTGTGCAGTCGATGTGGTCGATACAAACAGTATTAGCCCACTTCTTCTCATGCATTTGTAGTGCTGGTAGATAATGGTTAGTTATATAAGCTAAAGCTTTAACCAATTCTTTATCATTAGGATTCTCCGCAAGTTTTGATGTTAGTTCTGAAGCATTCACAGTTCCATGATATTTAGATACTTCCTCAGGTACCTCTACGATTGGGTCGAAGCCAAATCCCTTAATACCATAGTTGAGATAATAGCTATTATAGGTATCAAATGGATGGTAGAGTCCATAGCCCCAGAATTCTATTGCTAGATCGAAGTCTCCTCTCTCTCTTACCGTATCACCCCACATACCCCAGTCAAGCTCTCTAACTTTTGCATCTATTCCAAATCTTCTTAACTGTGCAGCTACGTTCTCTGCTCCAGGAACCCATCCAGTCCATCCAGCCGGAACAGTTACAGTAATACTGAATTTATTGCCATCAGGTGTATACCACCATCCATTCTTCTTGGTATATCCAGCCTCCTGAAGTAGCTTTGCAGCTTTATCCGGATTATACTCATATTTATCAATATATTTCTCTAGCCACTTCTTATCCAACCAGTTATATACATCGGATGGTGAAATGCATACAGGCCATTCGGCCTTCACTACACTATCTGGACCCCATTCAACAGCCACTTTACAATATTCATCTAAGTCAATTGCATATGCTATTGCCTGTCTAACCTTTAATGGGAATTTCTTACAGTTAAATGCTATAGCATGTCCGTGTAGCCACGGTCCTGTTGGAACCCAGTATCCTGGCTTTTTCTTAACCGTCTCATAACATGTTTCAGATATCCCTGTCCATGTAAAGTCGAACTTTCCTGCCATTATTAATGGCCAGCTTGCTGGATCGCTTATCCTTCTATGCCAGATAATTTTGTCAAATAATTTGTATCCTGGAACTCCGCCTCCAAACTCGAAGGTGCCTTTTGCTGTTTCTAATTTCCATACTACCTTGAGATCTTTAACCCAGTAATTCGGTCTCAACTTATATACCCATTCTGTAGCCGACTCACTTTCATATTCATAGGGCCCTGTACCTATATATTTGTCGGGTTTATAGTTTTCCAGCTTCTTCTTTAAATCATCTATATCTACACCTTCCAACGGTATTTTGCCTGGTATTTTAAGTCCAGGCGCAAATTGTCCATACTGAGAATATGAAACTATTGAACGAGAAAAGAACCACCTCTTCCAAGCTAGTGGTGGAGGCTTTATGATATACATAATTACAGTATATTTATCTGGAGCCTCCATATGGTCTATATATTTTGGTATAGGCCACCATCCTCTTAGCCAACCCTGACACCAGAATGTAGTTAATACATCTAGGGCTGTGAATTCTTTTCCATCACTCCATTTTACACCTTTGCGGAGATGGATTGTTACCTTCAAGAATTTATCAGTCTCCTCTGTACTAAAATCTGTAGCCAGCCATGGATAGAATTTGCGTTCACCCCTACTCTCATAGAATAATCGTTCAAAAATCATATAGCTTGGTTTACCTCTATAAAATACGTTCCACCCTCTTAACGGTGGAGGTGGTTCACAGGGTTGTAGAACATGTAGAACAGTTTCAGTCTCCTGGGGGGCAGCTATGAGAGGGGTTGTGAATAACATTGAAGTAACTAGTAAAGCAGTAATTAAAAGAATAAATTTATTTTTCCCCATTAATAGTCCCCTAATATATATAAGTAATTCTTCGAATATTTAAATTTTTGCCTTAGATTTTATATATTTATGGATTGGAATTAAATTTTATCTGGGTAATAATTTTAAAGATTAGCTATTTTTAAACTCTATTCTCCATTTAATTTTTCCTGTTTTATTTGATTTTAATAGTATTGTAAGTAGGTTTTTATCTATTATTTGATATTTTACATTAGTTTTTTCCGCTATAATTTTATTGATAGAATATTTTTCTCCATCCCAGTTTATAAGGAAATTTATTTGATAGGGTTCGTTTTCAATAGATAGACTTTCACCCTCAATTATATTTTTATCTATATAGTTGAGCTTCAGTATATCGGGATATCCTTGAGTTATATGGCGATCTGTACCTAGGAATAAAGGTATATTTTCTAGTGGTCTTATACATAAAACTTTGCAGGATTCTGGTTGAAGCTCTATATATAAGGGTTTATCCAATTCTCCTAAGACCTTTTTCTCCCATATTTCATAGACTATGTATCGACGTTTAGGTAGGCCTAGTTTTTCACATGATATCTCAATTTTAGCTGGATCTTCTTTAAACCATCTAAATACTCCTACGATATCCCATTTACCCCATTTTGTAGCTATTTTTAGATCCCATATCTGAGGATATGGTGGTTCGGGTTTACGGGGAAATAGATCCATAGGTCTTATTGGAAGTGGAGGAATTATCTTTTTAAGTAATTCTATTCTCTCATTTGACAGCTCCAGCATGTTATCAGATATCATAAGGACCTGCCCACTTAATCCTAGGAGACTCACCCACATTTTGGCTGCTTCAAATGGTAGTTCGCTTCTAACCATGATTACATCTGGATCACAGTACCAGAGAATTGTATGCATCCAATAGTTGGAGAAGGTTGCTCTCAACGCGTTTAGAAAACTTATTGTACCTTCCCTGAGCTTAGAGCTTGAAACATCTGTCCCGGTTCTACATGTATCTCCATAACCTATAGCTCTCCATTGTGTGGCACAAATTAAAATTATCTTTTCATCTCCTATAATTTTTCTTATAATCTCTAGTAAACCTCTATATACTTTGTCTGGATTTATAGATTTATTGTAAAGGCTATCTCTACATAGAGCATACCATTGATGCATTTCTCCTTGACCATCGAGTTTAAAATATTCGTATCCCCATTTATTTGCAAGTGTATCCATCGTTTTTTCAATCCACTCTTTAACAACCTCTGGATTCGTTGGATCTATATATGGATAATTTGCAAAACCTCTAAATACTCTACCATCAGGTTTTCTGATAAACCAATGAGGTTTTAAGGTTAAAAGTTTGGTATCCCTTTTTCCAACCGCTTGGGGTAAAAGCCATAATCCTGGTTTTAAACCTCTACTTTTTATATATTGGGCTAACCATTTACCACCTCTTGGAAAATTTTTATTCCATTTAAGCCATGTTTCATCCTGATATCCATCATCTAGCTGAATGTATTCTAATCCAAATTTTTTAAGGTTTTGTGAAATCCAGTCTGTATTGGCTATTACATCTTTTTCTGTTATATTTTTACCATAGTAATACCATGAACACCATCCAGCTGGAGGATATGGATGCTTTTTTAAGTCATATGGTTTATAGTATGGCATACCTAGGTGGCTTGAAACATAGTTTTCTATAACCTCTCCTACCAATATTTCTGGAATTACTCCAAACTGGGTTAAAACTTGAGCATTAATTTCAAATTCTTTATTCAATGAATGAATAGTTAAGTCTCCCCATGAAGTTAGTCTAATAACCCTATCATTCAGCTTATCAAATATTGAGTTACATAAAAGACTATCCACTGGTCCCAGTGCTGCCTGGACAACATCGCTATGAAATCCTGGTTCAATTCGACATAGATATGGCTCTATACCCCAATTAAGTAGTCCCCTAAGTTTAAAGAGCATGCGCTTTTTGGGATAGAGTCGAAGCATGATTTTATTGACTCCACAAAATGCTTCCATAAGAATATCTGTAGGACCATTTTCCTCAGAAACTAGTCTAAATATGCTTATATACCATCCTCCACGTATCCTATATGGTTTACCATAATATTCTAGGAAAAATCTCGTATTTGATTTAGATTTTACCCCCATTAATCTAAGTCTCTTAAACACAATTTCTCCATTATATAGACAATTTATTTCACCGTTTTCCAGATATATATTCCAACCATTCTTCATTAAATCCCCATAAAAATTATAGAATTAAATAGAAAATAGAACATTATTAGTGATGTTAGATCGAGTTAAGCCAAGGTTCAGATGTCAATTCTCTTTATACTTAATATGAGTGGTTTAATTCTTTCAATTAGCTCTAAATTTCTGTTATCTGGGTCTAGACGTATATTTATCCATGTTACTCCTAGTCTAATATATTCTTTCAATTTTTCTTCAACGTCTTCTAGACATATCTTATCAGGATTGAAGCGTAATGCAATACCATAGATGAAATCTCTCTCTCCAACATATTTTTCAACAATTCTTCTTTTCCTCAAATATTCATCTACATCTTTCATTATATTTATAGGCATTACCCATCCATCTACATATTGTGCTGCAAACTTACGCATTTTATATCCAGCTCCTCCACAAAATATTGGTGGATGAGGTTTCTGATAGGGTTTAGGCTCCAATCTACATTTTTTAACCGAATAATATTTTCCTTTAAATGTTACTTCATTTTCAGTAAAGAGACGTTTGATTATTTTGATTGCTTCGATGGTTCTTTCGACTCTGACCTTATCTTCCTCCCATTTATATCCGAAGGATTCAAGCTCCTCCCTCCACCAGCATGCACCATAGACTAATAAAACTCTACCTTTAGATATCCAGTCTAATGTTGTGATTATCTTAGCTAAAAGTGATGGATTTCTGTGCAGTATACATGTTACTAAAGATGTTACCTTAAGTTTTTCCGTTTTTGCAGCTATAGCTGTTAACATAGTCCAACATTCCGGTCTACATCCTGCTCCTAATCCTTTAACCCATAGATGATCCTCATTAGAAACTCCATCAAATCCTATTTCCTCAGCCTTTAAGGCACATTCCATTATATAATCCATTTCAGCTGTAACTGGTAATTGATACCATACCTCTATTTTTTTCATAAGCTTCACCACTTATATTCTATTTTAAATATTTAATAAATTTTGGTAAAATATATTTAAGTATATTACATGCATTAGTAGGAGGTAGAAAATGAAGTATAGAGATATTGATTTTAATAGAGTTTATTCACCTATATATACTGAAAACATCTTACATAAATTTACCTATCCTTTAATTTAGTTCAGAATATGAAAAACATGGACTTCTATACATATGTTTAACAGACCATTGGAGAGAAAACTAATTGAAGAGGGAAATTTTGGTTTAAAGACATATCTTTCTGCAGAAGTTAAAATATTAGATGAGGAATCTAATAGTCCTGTAGATATAGAGGTTCATAAAGATATATTCATCATGAGTCTATAATAATATTTTGAGAAAAAGTATAACGGGTATAATGGTGGGAAAATGGTTGATAAAAATATGTAGAGTTGATGGAGAAATAGTATATACAAGCTTTAGGATATGATGGATGTGGTTATGGATGATTACATCAGACTTCTATGGTAGAAAACTTGTTTCGCATGAGGATTCGGTATTAGTATATACTACATTCCAGAGAAAAGGATTGGATTTGCCTGGAAAGTTCAAAATAAGATATCGATTATCTTGGTTTCAACTTTTATATATAAGGCGATTGTGCTGTCAACGCCTCTAATAAAAATTAAATATTTATACCAGATATATTATCCTAATCTTATTATCGGTGAACTAATTGGATAGTATCACACCTATATCATACATTTTTTTCGGATTAGTAATATCTCGTATATCTATATACCTAGCTAAAATTATGGATCTGAAAATAGAGATATTGGGTATTAGAATTCATCATTGGATGATCGGATTGATAATTATACTGTTTCCAATAATATTTGATGTATATTTTTGGGGAAATTTTTTATACACATTGTATTCCTCGGGAACACAGTTATTTCTAGACGATTTAAAAGACTTTATAAGTTTTCTGAAAAATGTCTCTAATAAATTTAAATCCAAAGTATTAGATTAATCATTTTCTATTTCATAATATTATTATTAAAATAAATTAAATATTGAATATATGCTGATAGATGATATATTACTAATTCAGATAATGTAATATTTTCCAGCGATTATTGTGAATGCAGGATGACATCCATCTCTTTCATTGGATTTAGTAAGCCTAAATATTTTGCCATAAACATATCATATTTTATTGACCATCTAGACAATATATGTCCTCAATATTCGGCTTCAACTCTATCTGGATCGAAGAAATAGCCTCTTCTCTCATTTCTTACTCCTCAGCCTATCTTCTAGCATTGTTTGAAGACCATATTTCATATGGTACCCATTTCCTCATAGGTACCTCTATTTTTATCATTTTCTCTAAATCTTCTAAAAGAAGAAGTTTGGTTTCACAAAATTTTACTAGTTTTTCAGCCCTATATTTAAATGTAAAACACATATTACTGTCTCCACATCTTCAGCCTCCTCCTTAAGTATTTCCTGTCTCTTAACATCATTTACATACTCGTCTCTGGAGGAAGAATATGTGGATAGGATTGAAGAGCTAAACTTCTTCCACTTTTTGAATGAATTATAAAAATTATCTTATTTATTTCCCTCATATCTATCGTAATTGAAATAAATTTTGTATATAAAATTCTTATGGGAGATTGAAAGCATTTATATCTTATATTTTATTTCTAATATTATGTGTGAAAAATTAGCGCTATTTGGAGGAAAGCCTGTTAGAAGTGAACCATTTCCCAGTAAGAGAGATATAGGATTTCAGGAGTTAAGAGAATTATTGGATGTAATTGAATCCGGAAAATTGTTTAGATATGCTGGAAATAAGGTTTCTGAATTTGAGAAAAAATTTGCAAAATATTTTAACGTAAAATATGCTGTTGCATCTACCTCTGGTACAGCTGCAATCCATATAGCTGTAGGCGCTGTAAATCCAAATCCTGGATCAGAGATAATTACTTCACCTATAACTGATCTGGGTACAATCATTCCTATATTAGCTCAAAACTGTATACCTGTTTTTGCAGATCTTGATCCAGAAACATATACGCTTGATCCAGAGAGCATTGAAAAAAATATTAGTGATAAGACGAGGATAATTATTCCAGTTCATTTATTTGGCTTTCCAGCAGATATGGATCCAATAATGGAAATTGCTGAGAAACATGATTTAATCGTCATCGAAGATTGTGCCCAAGCATATTTAGCTGAATATAAGGGTCGATGGGTTGGAACTATTGGAGATATCGGCTCATTTAGTCTTCAGCAATCGAAACACATGACTACAGGAGATGGAGGTATAACTATTACGAATAACGATGAATTTGGAGAGAAGTTGAGATTATTTATGGACAAGGGTTGGGATAGAAATGCTCCTGTATTCTATAGAGCTTATAGAATATTTGGATTTAATTATCGTATGACAGAGCTTCAAGGAGCAGTAGCTTTAGCACAGTTAAATAAACTTGAAACTGTTGTTAAGAAGAGAAGAAGTATTGGAGAAAGATTAACTAAAGAAATTGAGGATGTAGATGGGATAATTCCCCCGAAGTCATCTAGAGATAGAAGGCACTCATTCTGGCTATACCCGATTAGAATTGATAAAAATGTTTTAAGTATATCGAATATAGATTTTGCAAAGGCTCTTAGAGCTGAAGGTATACCTGCTAGTGCAGGATATATAGGTAAACCTCTATACATGATTGAGTATTTAAGAAATAAAAATATATATGGGAATAGTAAGTGTCCCTTTAATTGTCCATACTATGGTAAGAATATAGAGTATAAAGAGGGATTATGTCCAAATGCTGAGAAGATATTAAGTGAAATAGTTACCATATCTATAAATGAATTTTATAGTGATAAGGATATAATGGATATAGTTTATGGTATTAAAAAAGTTGCAAAATATTTTAAGCAAAATAAATAAGTTTACTGTTGATGAAAGATGAATAAAGATAGCAGAGAAAATGATATAGAGATATTCAAGATAGTTACAGATCATTTTAAGAAAGATGTTAGCGAATATTGGGTTAGGGCGAATTTTTACCTCATAGCTCATGCTGGATTATTTTCAGCTTTTGCTGCAACTTATTCAAGAGAAACGAAGGGTATGGTTATTATAGCTATTCCAATTGTTGGATTTATAATGGCTGTATTTTGGTTTCTTGTACTTCGAGGGGCTGTAAAGTGGATACAAAGATGGCGTGAACAAGTTATGCTACTTGATAGAGAGATAGATAGATTTCAATGCTATATAAGAGTAGAGGAATTTGCTAGGCAGAAGCCATTTTTAAGTCCATCATATGTAACTCAGTTTCTACCATTAACGTTTATGATTATATGGTTGTTAATACTAATATTAATATTAGCAGGTTTCTAAAAAATAATTATTTTTTAATTTTTATTCAATAAGTATTATGTCTCCAGGTGTTGCTGGATGATTTCTACCATTAATAGAATATATCTCCTTCCTATCTGTTCCAAGTGGATAGCGCCAGTTTTTCCAGTGTAACGCTGCTAGTCTCGAACTTAAAAGTCTTGACCCAACTATCTCCATTATCTTCTCAGCTCTATGTAGATTTCTATAATATTCTCTTATTGGACTCTCAAATATTGTTCCTATCCATAGATTCATCCATTTACCCTTAACTATAAGTTTTAGCTGAGACTTAATAAAATTCTTTAAATCAATATTGTTAGCTAAAAAGTTTTGTATAAAACTATATTCATCTCCTATAGTTATTGGCATTGGCGTATGGAAATTAGGGTCAAAGTCTACTAGAAGTCTATCAACCTTACCATTTATCTCATACCATAATTCTCTATAGTGATAGTCTGTTACAACCCACTCTAGTTTTCCGGTTCTAGCATTTACCCATAATTCGAGTCTCTCCCAATCAATATGTGGTAATGGAAATGTTATTTCAACCGGCCAGAAATACATGTATCTGATAACCCAATAATAATCATTGTTAAGCCATCTAGGTCTATCAACACTATACCTAAATGTTTTCAATATATTTTCATCATTATGGTATAGAAATATTGTTATGTTTTCAAACGCTCTTATTCTAAGTGCAGATAAAATATATATAAAAACTATTATTGAAAGCAGTATTGAAAGAAATTGGACAAGCTGAAAATCCATTAATATCATATTTGCATATGGAATATAAGATATAGCAAACAATGTTATTGGAGACAATATTAGAAACCATAAAAGTGAAAGAGAGCTTTCAGGCTTAATTTTATTTAAATATCTTATCCTAAGCAGTATTCCTAAAAGTAGTCCAGCCACAATAAGTGGTATAAATACTATTCTAAGAAACATGTTTATGAATAGCTGAGATAAAGGGTTATATATGCTGAATGTTCCCATAGACGCCCAAATATCATTTAATATGAAAAATGAATTGAAAAATATTATTGTAAGAATAGAGGTGAATAATAATACTGATATGGGATAAAAGTATTTATGAAGCTTTCTTTCAAATGCCAGTGGAAGTGGATTCCATATTGGTTCAAAGAATGATACTAAATTTTTGGGGTTTAATACATTGCTTGCCATCATAGCCCCATTTCGATTATATACATCTACATGTAATCCCTTATCAACCAAATATAGTTCTGACAAACTTTTATATTTATCTTCCATTTTACTTAAATCTATTTTAGGGTCCTCTGGATAAAGATTTTTACCAAATCTCTGCCTATTAGACCAGTAATCTCTCAGAACCAGTATCTTATTATTACCACTACCATATTTTTTTAGAGGCTGTTTAAGCCTACCCAAGTATTTCAAGTATCCGGCAAAAGCAGAGATAAATATGGCTATAGCCAAATCTACTGGAGTAAGGAATCTGAAGAGAAGCATATTTAATAAACCAAATATATTCATAGAATAATTTAATTGCAATCCAGCTGATGAAAACAATAAGTTTTTAGGAAAATGAATTAAATATTCTTCCTCTACCCCATGGAGAACGGTATGTATAACTGTTTTTCCAACAATTTTAGATGAGCTCATCGAAAACCCTGATAAGATACCTCTTTTAGGTGATCCTGAACGGGAACCACATATCAAAAGCAGAATTGGATATAATGTTAGCTCAATAATACCTGAAATACCACATAGGGGAATATCGATATAGATGCCAAAATACCATAGATATCCAATTAAATATACTGAAGATAAAAGTAGACCTAGAAAAATAGGTATCAACATCTCCCTAAATATATATCTATAATACAAGTCTATTCCCAAACCATTTTATTGCCAGAAATAACATGAGAGTTATATATAAATATTTACCTGAACACCAAAAGCAGCTCATAAATTTAGAAAACATCTTCCTCCAGCTATTACAGCGATCGCAATATTATCTCCATTTTCAGCCTCAATTTTAGGTATATTAGGAGGCTTATCTCATTAATTAATATATTTACCTTTTTCTAAGCTGACCTGACTCATCATATAGATATTGTTTAGGGTCGAATCTTATATGCCTAGAAAATTTTAATAAAAGGCTTATTTAATTCTCTCTTAATTTATCCTTATAATTTTCTGAATAAATCTTTGCAGGATCTTTAACAGTTATTATATATTTCACATCATTGTATTGGTTTAGTTATTTAAATAAAAAGATTGTGAGTACCCAAAAAGTCTAGAGGAATTCATTCTTCTCTAAGTCTTGGATTAAAGATTTCTTCTAATGCGTGTAGGAATAGTATAAATCCAGTCTCTAATGTTATTATTGCTACTATTGGAGAGAAAAGGTATAGCCAAAGCTTAGGAGTAATGACTGCCTGCTGCCTCATAGCTATATTTATCATCATCCCCCAGTTCACACTAGTATATGGCATTACTCCTAGAAAGAATAAACCTACTTGAGAATATATTCCACTTATAATAGACAAAACGAGATTCATAGCTATATAGGGCATTAGGTTTGGCATAATTTCCTTAAAAACTATATGAAGCCTTCCTAAGCCTAGACATCTAGCAGCTTCTATAAAATTAGCCTCCTTTATAGATAATACTTGAGATCTAATAGCTCTAGCTAATCCAGCCCACCCAATAATACCTATAATAAATGCGACTTCGACCGGACTCATCACCCTTGGAATACTAGCTGCAATGATAAGTAGTAGTGGAAAATGGGGAATTATTAACAGCATATTTGTCGCAGTATTTAGTGCTGTATCAATTTTACCACCAGCATATCCAGAGATAATTCCAACAGTTAGCCCGAAGATTACTGTGAATATTCCTGTCAAAAAAGCTACTAGTAAAACGTCTCTAGAACCATGAATTATTTGCGCAAAAATGTCTCTACCAGCATAATCTGTACCTAGCGGATGCTCCCATGATGGTGGACGAAATCTTTGGCTAACATTAGGCGTTCTATCAAATGGTACCAATATGGGGCCAATGGTAGCCATAAATATGTATATTAATATGATGATAAATCCTGCAAGAGACGACCTTCTTTTCCTAATAATCTTAAGGTATAGATTTATATTATGACGTATTTTTCTTATAGAAGAATACTCCATTATTCTTCACCTAACTTTATTCTTGGATCAAGTTTACTATATAATAAGTCTGCAACAAAATTTGAAATTATAACTGCAATAGTAGTTACCAAGAAACATCCAGACATTAATGGATAATCCCTTGTAGACAAACTTCTACTTAGATATCTACCAATACCTGGATACGCATATATCGTCTCAACAAATACTACTCCACCAAACATAAATCCGAGGGTAATTGCAAGCCTTGTAAATAGTGGAAGTATAGCGTTTCTACCAACATAGGTTAAGATTATTCTTCTATCAGGTAAACCCCTAGCTTCAGCAGTCTTTACATAATATTCACCTAAAACCGAGGCAGTACTACTTTTCATCGCAAGCATCCATCCACCAACAGATGTTACAACATATGTAAGTATAGGTAAGGCTGCATGCCTAAATACACTTGCGATAAAAGGTAGATTAAATCCTGGATTGACCCACCAATCATAAGCACCGAAAGGAGGAAATAATTTTAGCTGAACACCTAAGACAACTGCAAATATTACTCCTATAGCGTATGCAGGAAAACCTGTTATTATAGACGCAAATATCGATAGAAATTTATCTAATATAGACCCCCTTCTATATGCCATATACATTCCTGCAACAACACCTACTGAAAAACTTATCATTAATGAAATAGACACCACAAATACAGACCAGGGAATACCATATGCAAGTATAACTGTTACTGGTTGAGCTAGTTCAATCGATCTACCTAAATTCCCAGTAAATATTCCTTTTATATAATCTATATATTGTTCATATAGAGGTTTTGAAAGATTAAGAGGTATAATTGTAGCTACATATTGGGCTGCCTCATTATATGACATGCCCATCTCCATATATTCGGTAATAAGAATATCTATAGGGTTTCCAGGCATTAAACGTAGGAGGAAGAAATTTATAGTGATAGCTGTAAACATGGTTAATATTAGCAGTAATATTCTTTTAATTAACCAATGCATAAAAATCCCATTAGAATAAAAAATAAATAATTATTTAAATTTTATTTAACTCTATTTCGTTTTAGGTGTTTTGCGCTTCTTAAATACATAGTATACTACTACTAGGATAATGATAACTAATATTACTATTCCTGCATAGAGTTCGTATGGTACTCTTGAGAATACAGCTTTTAATGTATGGCTTTTATCCATCGTTACCGTTATTGTTGGGCTTGTCCCAGCATCTTTTCCATCTAACACCCATTTTTCAAAGTTATATCCACTAGCAGCTATAGCCTTTACTGTAACAGTTGCTCCACGAGCGTAGGTGTAGGTTCCTGCAGCTGGGTCTGTTGTTCCTCCACCACTCGGTTCTACCGAAATTGTTAACGAAAGTAGAGGCTTAATTACATTCCATCTTACTAGGTAGCTTCTTCCACGAGTCATATAGCTCCTAAGGCTTGCCCAAAATGAATCATCCGCAGGAGGCCATCCAGTAAACTTCTCCTTATTATATGCGATTATTACTGGTCTTCCAGCTAACGGCAATACTACCACCTGACTTCCAGTTAGATATGCTAATATAGCGTATATGAAATTTCTCTCCTCTTCGGATATTTCCGCTGGGAATGTCTGATATATTTCGACTAACTCACTTACATTTACTGTATTGCTTCCTCTAAATTTCCATGGAATTTGCTGTATCTCTGAATATCCGTGTCCTGGGAATAATTTATTATATTTATAGAAGTATTCTGAAAAGCTAAAGCTTGCTCCTCCAAATACTCCTACAGCTATATCATATCTTCCCTGCTTAAATGGTCCATCATCTGCCCAGTATACTCCTGTCTCATACGTTCTTATTGTTAACTTTATTCCCACTTTCTCCAGCATTGCTGCAATTGCTTCACATGATTCTGGCTTAAGCCACCCGTCTACTGCTAGCTCAAATTCGAGTTTGGTTCCATTCGGTGTTACATATATTCCATCAGCGCCCTTTGTAAATCCAAGTTCTTTAAGTAATTGTTCAGCCTTAGATGGATTATAGTCATATGTAAATTTCTTTACATAGTTGTTCATGAATGATTCATTAAAGTATAGTGTCGCATAATCCGGTGCAAATCCAATTATATATTTAGTGGGTATTCCTCCAATAGGCCATTCTATGTAAGCTATCTCTGTCCTATTTATTGCATATGCTATGGCTTGTCTAACCTTAACAAGGCTTAATGGATATTTTCTCTTATTGAAGTATAGCATTGGTCCTATCCATCTGGCTATCTTTACTGTCCCGAAGAATGGTTTTGATTTTAGTTGATCGAGTTGTTCCGGTGTAGGTGTACCCCAATACCAGTCTAGCTTTCCCTCCAATAGTAGTGACCAAAGTACTTCTCCTGAAGGTGTTCTGATTATATGTACTTCATCTATTGCTGGCTCTCCATTCCAGTAATCTTTGAATTTCTCTAATATTATTGCCTCCTCTGTAACCTTCTTTACTTTATATGGTCCTGTCCCAATATATGTGTCAGGCCTAAAGTTAAGCAGCTCATTCTTTATATCAGTAAAGTCTTCTGGATGTGCAAATGGATTCTTACCCTCTTTCATTCTAGCAACTATTTTATCTACAATTGTCTTATATTGATGATATGGTACGTAATCATAATGCCATAGAATCCCGAAGGCGAAACCAGCATGCGCTTTATTAGCTTTAAATACAATTGTATAGTCATCTATAATGGTAATACTGTCAATTATTTGAGTGGGAAACGGATATCCGGGGTTCGTTATCGCTATCATTAACCACATAGCCCGGATATCTTTTGTAGTGAATTCTGTTCCATCATGCCATTTTACTCCCTTCCTAATCTTTATGGTTAAAGTCTTATAATCTTCTGATAGGGTCCAGTTTTCAGCGATACCGGGAACATATGTATCGTTAGCTAAGTATAGATGTGTGAGAGGTTCTAATACAAAGTTTTGTTCCGGAATATGTCCTGGAGCAAAAAAGTTGAAATGCCCTACTGGTGGAGGATTATAATTCGAATAAACATTAAGTACTGTTTTCTCCTCTCCTTGAGCATTAAAGGCAGTTGGATATGTAATGATAGAAGCTATAATTAATATTATTAGAAGAAATATCTTCTTACTCATTTTTTCACTCAAATAAATATTTAGATTTTAAATATATAAGTTTTTGCAAAATTTTTATATTAAGCAAGGATATCATTTAAAATTTTACAATTATTTTATGCTTATAAAATAATAAAATTATATATTCGTCTCGTTTAAAATAGATAAGTAATTGAAGATTCCCATGTAAATGTCCATATTTGATGTAATAACTCTTATATATTACTTGTAACTCTTATAAGGTACGTGGGAGGTAAGGGATTGATATGAAGGGGGGTAGGCCAACCGAGCATCATAACATTCTGCTTAGTATTAGAAATTTGACTGTGGCTTTTCGTATTCCTAGGGGGATTCTAACAGCTGTTGATGGCTTTAATTTAGATATATATAGGGGTGAATGTTTAGCTCTTGTTGGAGAAAGTGGATGTGGTAAATCTGTTTTTGCTCATACTATTCTTCGTATTACTGATCCGAATGAGATTATTAAGAGTGGGGAAATTTATTTTGAAGGTAAAAATGTTTTCGAGTTTAATAAGGATGAGTTGAGGAAATATAGATGGAGAGATGTATCTATTATATTTCAGGGTGCTATGAATTCATTAAATCCTATTTTAAGAGTATTAGATCATATGATTGATACTGTTCAAGCACATGAGAAGACCGATAAAGAAGAAATTGTTAAAAGGTCAACTAATCTTTTAAGTCAGGTTAGATTGGATGCAAAAGCTGTTTTAAATAGGTATCCACATGAACTTAGCGGCGGTATGAAGCAAAGAGTTGTTTCTGCCATGGCTATGCTACTTCAACCTAAGTTGATTATATTAGATGAACCCACCTCTGCATTAGATATGTTGACCCAAAAGTTTTTTATTAGAATTCTGAGTGAAATTAAAAGGAAGACTAATATTACAATGATTTTTATTACACATGATATTGCCACTGTTGCTGAGATTGCCGATAGGGTTGCTGTAATGTATGCTGGTAAGATTGTTGAGGTGGGTGATGTAAATGACATATTTTATAGACCAGTTCATCCCTATACAAGGGCCCTGCTAAGCTCTATTCCAAGTATAGTTGGTGATGTAAATAAGTTTAAGCCTATTCCAGGAAGACCTCCAGATCCCGTCAACCCTCCACCTGGATGTAGGTTTCATCCCAGATGCCCATTTAGAGTTGATATTTGTTCTAGAGAGATACCTAAGTTGATAGAGGTTAGAAAGGGTCAGCTTGTTGCATGCCATAGAGCGAGGGAGTTTGTATGAATGATATATTGGTTGAAACTAGAAATTTAACGAAGGATTTCAAAGTAAAGGGCAAAAAGTATATTAGAGCTGTAGACAACGTTTCTATAAAAATCGGGAGAAAAGAAAACCTTGTTCTTGTTGGAGAAAGTGGATGTGGTAAAAGTACTTTAGGTAGACTTACACTTGGCTTAATTAAGCCTACTTCCGGTCAAATTTTATTTGAAGGTAAAGATATATGGAAGATGAGTAAAAGTGAGTTTAAAAATTTCCGCATAAATGCACAGATAATTCATCAGGATCCCTATTCCACTTTTAATCCTGTTAGAACTATCTATCAATCTCTCTCAGCCCCATTACTATATCATAAAGTTGTTAAAAATAGGAAAGAAGCATACAAAAAGGTTGGAGAACTTTTTCGTCTCGTAGGCCTTGTACCGGTTGAAGATTTTTACGATAGATATCCTTCTAGAATGAGTGGAGGACAGCTTCAGCGTGCAGCTATTGCGAGAGCTATATCTCTAAACCCAAAATATATTGTTGCTGATGAAGCTGTATCAATGTTAGATGCTTCTCTTAGACTAGGTATTGTTGATCTGCTTCTAGATCTACAGAAAAAGTTTAAGATATCATATCTATTTATCACGCATGATCTTGCTATTGCCAGATATTTTGTTTTAAAGGGTGGCGGTGGAGGTATGGCTGTGATGTATCTTGGAAGTATTGTTGAAATAGGATTGGGTGATGATATAGTTAGTAGGCCCTATCATCCATATACACGTGTACTTATTACAACTACTCCTATACCTGATCCCGAGCTTGCTAGGAAGAGACCTCTTCCAAAATTGAGGAGTCTAGAGGTTCCACGGTTAACCGAAGTCCCCTCTGGATGTAAGTTTCATACACGATGTCCCTATGCTGAAAAGATTTGTGAAGAAAAGGTTCCTGAATTAAGAGAAGTTAAGGATAGGCTTGTTGCATGTCATTTTGCAGAAAATTTTGTTAAGGGTTTTTAATAGATGATAGAAAACGAATTAAAGTTTAAGGTTGGTGATTTAGATAGAATTGAGGAAAAACTTAAAGCTTTAGGAGCTTCTTTAAAAAATTCTGCACTTCAAGTAGATTATTATTTTAGCCATCCATGCAAAGACTTTCTTCGTACCGATGAGGCTCTTAGAGTTAGAGTTATGGATAAATTTATTGAAGTTACGTATAAGGGTCCACGTAGAAAAAATAGTGTTAAATCTAGAGAAGAGATAAATATAAGATTTTCTAAAAATGATTTTAAAAATATTTTAAGGCTTCTTCAGAGACTTGGATTTAAAAAATATTTCATTGTAGAGAAATATAGGAAGGAGTATTCTTTAAATGATTTTAATATATGTCTTGATGATGTAAAGGGGTTGGGGAAATTTGTTGAGATAGAGTTGCTTGGAGATTCTAGGAATATTATGGATAGAATAATTAAACTAGTTAGAAAACTCGATATAGAGTTTAGGCCAATAGAAAAAACCTATTTAGAATTATTTAAAACCTTATCTCATTAAGTTATTGGAGTAAAATAGATAAACTTAATATGCTAAAGAGGAATATCGTAAAGTATGTTGAAGAAATTATCTTCCAGAGATTTATTAAGTAAAATTATTATGAGTAAAGAAAATTCTTTTGAAATAAACAATTATAGGATAGATTTAACTTTACGTTGTATACTTTTAGGATATTTTTTAGAATATTTTAGTATTTTTTGAATATTAAGGAGATCTATATTAATTTCTCCTGGAAGTCTCCTTCTAATGTATATTGTGTCAAGAAGAGCCTTTTCAGGTTCAGCTAACTTTTTTCCATCGAATCCAAAATAAAGTTTTGGTTTAATTCTATGTAACTCAAATATATAATTTTTATTTCTAATAGTTTTAGGTTTTCCAAGCCATATTAAAGTTATTATAGAATATGCTTGATCTATTATTTCATGATAATGTAAAGCCCATTCTAAAGAAATATATGCTGACGGAAATACTATTTTTACTATTTCCCATACTTCACATGGTTGGATACATATCCATCCCTTAGAAATCCTTGCTATAATACCTGTTTTTTCCAATCTATTTAAGGCTACTATAAGACTTTTCCCACCCATATTTTTCTTTAATGCCGATATATGTATCACTTTTATTCCTCTAGCCTGATATGATTTAAAAACCCTTAACCAATCTTTAATCCTCATTTTTAAGCTCACCAAGCACTTTTAAGATCATCTTACTTGTTAGAGAAACGTATTTCTTTACAAGATCTTTATGTAAAAGAGAGGGAGGTAAAATTCCATGTAATTCTCTTTTCATCTCACTATATATTTTTTCTTCACTAAGTTTTTTTAGCAATGACTCTAGATCTGCAACCCCTTCAACCCATGAACCAAATTCTTGTTTTAAATACTTTTTATCGATATCCGCATTAAATTTCGCTACCAACCAATATATGTCAAAGATATCTCTCCACCTAATATAATTACGGTGAACTCCACCTGCAAGCGAACTTATTTTATCAACCAATAGTTGTGAGGAAGTTTTTACAAGTACTCCAACAGAAGTTTTAAACGGATACTCTATATCTAATATTCTTCTCCCAAAACTTATATCTATATATCTTCTTTCGATAACCTCGATCTTTATCCGAATTTTCTTTTCAAGAAAATTCATGGTATTAAATACCAGAAAGCATCTATAGAAATCTTTAATAATCTTTTCAGATTTTTTCTCCACATCTATACCTTCACTTAAAAGAATTTTTTTGACAACATTTTTAACTTTAGTAAAATCTCTTATCAATTTATTTAAATCTCGTGAAACTAATGTATAATCCATATCCAGAGAAACTCTTGGAGAATTATAAAATATTCTCAGGGCCGTGCCTCCCTGAAAAATATAATAATCATCTAAATTACTATATGCTAGAGCATATAATATAAGTTTCTGAAATATTTCTCTAACCACGTTTTCAGGATTTAGCCCAGAATTTCTAGCACTTTTAATAATTTTATACATATATTTATTTAAATTAATTCCCATTTATTAACATTTTTGTTAACATTTGGGAACAAGTATTTTAGATAGAAATTAATAGTTAAAGTTTTAGATTATTATGGGGATTATGTGGGGGAGGAAGTTTTACCTATACATGCTTTAGGTTTCTTCCATGTATGTAGAAATGGTTTATTTTATGAAACAATTACATTTGATTATCTTGATTTAGACGAATATTATTATAATCTTGAGAAAGATGAACTGGAAGATGAGTTTAATAGGCTTATATCGAATATGCAGTATTTTTTAGATAAGGAGAAGATAGTTATAAATGGTGAGAACTCTAAACCTCTTGTACATGGCATAGATATTTGTTTTAGAGGCTCTACTCAGCGTCCGTCAACAATATTTTTAATAACATTTCAAGGTAAATTGAAGAGAGGATTAAATATATATGAGAACTATTATGAAGAAAGTATTGCTCCATATGATTTTGAATCTTACTGGCTTTTTCCTCCAAAATCTAGGGTAGTTTCAGTCGATATAGATGGTGAATATGATATTTTTGGAGACAAAAATATCCTAGTTATATGGGTTAAAAGTGGAGAAAAAATGAGAGGATATGAAAGAATAGAATTTATTTTAAAGTAAATGAATATTCTTTAAACCTAGCCTTAACTTAAGATTATTTATACATTCTTCTAAACCTCCCTCAAAAAACTCCATTGTATATTTTACAACACTTATAAAATTATTTCCAATAGAAATTGCTGGATTGAATTGTAATTCTATCTCACCAAAACTTAGAGACGTATCAGAATTATATGACTGTATAGCTCCTCTAAATCCTTCAGGCATATATTTAGGTATGTCAAGGCACTCTTCTTGTGAAACTGGGGCATCAAATGTCTCCTTTAAAATATATCTCCACTTATCACCAACTCTATGTAAATAGCATATCCTTGCAATACCCTTATGTAGAAAATCCTCTGGTCTTACGCCTAATTTACATATGTATTTTCCATCGATCTTAAAGATTATTTGATTATCTATAACTCTTATTCGTTCATTTGGTATAGGCCCAAAATAATGTATTGGCTCAGCCTTCTCAGTTACAGGTATTATTACACTTCCCTCAGGATTTACCTGGGTTAGAGACCATAAATTTATATTGGTTTTGATAATGTTGGTTATCATTGAATCAATGATACTTAGTTTAATCATATTTTCTCTACATGATATGATTTTTATCTCCCTTTTAATCAGACCTCGTAAATCCTCGCCATTAATATAATCATGAAGCTTAAAGCTTCCCGTAAATACGACTTTATTATAATTTTTTTCAAATATTTTAAAGTCATTTGGATCTAATTCTTTGGGACAAAACCATTCCCTAAAATTTATCGGATCTTTATAATAGAAGTTTCTTTCAGGAGAAATCCATATTCTTAGACCACCGATATTCCACTCTCCTCCTTTCATGACATCCTCTATATTTGGACTAACCCATAAGAAATTTGTTTCATTATTTTTAAAGACGCCTAGAACCCTGGCACCATATTCCGTAAAAAGTATTTTAAAATCATTCTTCTCTAACATAGCTATTTTAGTAAAATTATTGATTTTATTTAGAAGACTTGGGAGATTGGGCTGATCCATATTAAAATTAAATATATTATTTATTTTAAATATTTAATCCTCAGCCCTTTTTACATACTCTTTTTTAACCTGTCTACGGACATCCCATATAACTATTGCCAAGAATATTGATATGAAGATTAGTGCCATTATATCTACATAGAATTCTGCTGAATTCGGACTAATTATGAAAAGAGGGAGAAGTGCTAATATGAGTATTGTGATACCTAGATTAAATGCTATTCTACCTATAACTGGATTCATTTTCCCACAATAGATTATAGGTTAAGATATTTAATAAATAAATCTTATGAAATTATAAAGACCATTCAATAACTCTACTAATATGTTTCACTCCTTATTTAAGTTTTAGTAACAGATGATTAAGCTATATGCTTCTCATTATTATATACCCAAAATAAAAGACAAATAATCCTTAAGGGATAAGGGATGCAGATCCGTCCAGCAATTATATATAGGCTAAATCTATATATAATCTATATATGACAAATATATTGAAGGGTCCTAAGTATGATAAGTATATTAATTAATGGTGGTTGAATGTCGGATAATAAGATATTTGAAAAAATTACAGAATACTTGAATAAACTTAATCTCAAATATCAGTATGAAGCGAAAAATAATAGGATTAGGATACCATTTATATTAAAGGTAGGTGAGAAAAAGTATACTGCATACATATATATTTCATGGAATGAGAAGTGGATTCTATGTGTAACACCGCTTGTCAGAGTTGCCGATATACCTCCAGAAGTGAGTAGAGAAGAGGTTTATGAAAGGCTATTGTTAGAGACGTATTATCTATATGAAGTTACATATGGGTTAACGAAAGACGGATATATTGTTGTCCATACTGAAACAGCCGTATCAGCGCTCTCCTTTGAAAACTTTGATGTAGAGTTAAGGTCAATTATATTTGGTGTAAAATACTTTATTGAAAAGATTCTACCGGACTTTGAGGAATTACGGAGTAAGGCTCTTCCAATTTACGTCTAGAAAATAATTTTAATAATATAGATAATATTATCAGAAAAATACCTATTGAAAGAAGTATTATAGGAAAAATCATATACTTATTTTGAATAAAATTTTTAATGTTAAAAATACTGCCTTTACCCAGCTTTACTTCAATTTTATCTAACAGAGTCGTTTCAAACCATACCTCAACATACCCTCTCTTTAAATTCATTGGAATTGTAAAAGATACTTTGGCCGTCTTACCTGGATCTATAAAGATTTTTCTGGCCATATCGATATCATTAGATAGAAATCTCACAATAAAATATGCTGGTGCAGTTGAATTATTTTTAATAACAATACTCAGCACTTTTTCGCTATCTTTTTTAAGAATATTATAGCTATTTATAAATGCTGTAGTGATATAAGTAGAAGTATAGTGGAAATCCGGTAGACTTAGTGTCAATATATATTTGTTTGGTGCTTGAGGTTCATTAAAATTAATCCATAGTAGATAGTTCTTATCAGTTTTTGATGGCCCATGGGATGAGGATGGAATCCATTCATATTTTATGAGAGATACCTTTTCTCCAAAAGATATGTTTAAAACATCTATCCAGCTTCGAGGATCTCTACTTGTAAAACTATCTATAATAGTTATTCTATAAATATTGTTATCGATCCTCTCTAATAGGTCACTTGTATTTAGATATACTTTTAATGTAATTATATACGCGCCTCTAAGCTTTTCCATAACACCTTTATTATAAACGTCGCATAAGACTATCTTATTGTCATCACGCTTTAAATGCTGGATAACTTCATATTTTAATTTGGCCGGATTTGTAGATACAAGTAGCAATGCATCATTTATCTGGCTTCTCTCATTATTTTTAATCTCATTAAATATCCTATTATCTTTATATAGGCTTTCTCCAGAAGCCTTAAATGGATGCATTTTAATGGTTATTATTAAAGCACCATCTGAGAGAAATTTTAAATCAAAATTTAATCCAATCCAATACTCTTGGCCATATACATTTATAGATATAGTGTAGAAAAACAATATTATTACTAATAAAAGTATAATTTTTCTCAATCCTTTACACCTCTAAAAACTATTTTAACATATTCTAAATCAAGATAACTTGTTATACATAATCCCTCTAAAGTTGTTCCATAAAACTTTTTCTCCTGAACACCATATATTATATGTCTATTAGATAAATCCCCTATCTTAACTTTATTTTCCTCCAGCATCTCTACATCGATCCACTTCCAGGGCTCAACATATATCTGAGGCCATGTATGTCCACCCCAATGCTGTAATAGAGAAGTTTCAGACTCCCTTCTAGTTAGATTAAGCCACTGTGTTTCATTATAATGATAAAGCATAAATCCGTATACCGTCCTTGATGGCAGCCCGAGGATTCTAGCAAAGGTTACATATACATCTGCAACCTCACTACAGTCTCCATGCACCCTATATCCAATTAAACCTCTAACTATAGCATGATCTGATCCAAGCCTAATAAACATAACCTTATAGACCAATCTACTTTTAATCCATTCTCCAATCCATTTTGCTATACTTAATGGATTATTCATACCATATGCCTGAGTAACAATATTTATAAGCGTCCTATTATCTATATCCCAATACATAGTTCTAGTTGTTAGGTTTCTCGTAATATTTAATGGAGGCCATCTAGCAACACTATAATTAAAGTCTATCCTATATCCGGATACCTTCACCCTAAATGTAGCATTAATCCATATATGTCCACCGGGTTCCAGAGATATATTTATTAATGCAAAAATATTTCCATCGTCGTCTCTCTCAATACTTATTGGTTTAGGTTGAATTTCAATTATACTGGAAAACTGATAAGTTAGGTTTCTCGGAACTGAGAGATAAATATATTCACTAACCTCTCTATTTAAATTATTTTTTACTAAAAAACTTTCATAGATGGTATAGGTAATATTGTCAAAATAGATTTTACCGCTACCCTTCTTAGTAACTATCTGTGGACCTTCTCTACCACCTATATTTATAAGTATTTCTGGAAATGCTATTAATATAGCCGAGGCAATTATAAATATTATTCCAAGTATAAATAATTCTCTATACATTATTATACACATTTTTATAATTCTATGAGTATTATATATTGTTTATGTGGTGAAAAAATGGGTGGATTCAAGTTTCTAGAACACATGTCAGATGCATATATAATGGCATGGGGTAAAACATTGGAGGAGGCATTCGAATACGCTGCGCTCGGAATGTTTGAGACAATGACAGATACAAGTAAGGTTAAACATAAAGTTGTAAGAGAAATAGAGGTAGATGGAATAGATTTATTTAGTCTACTATATAATTGGCTTGAAGAACTACTATACTACTTTGATGCTGAAGCATTACTTTTCTCGAAATTCAAAGTACATGAGATTGGAAAGAAAAATGAAAAATATTATTTACGTGGAATTGTTTTGGGAGAACCTTTTGATGAATCTAGACACATATCTAAAAATGCTGTAAAAGCTGTCACATACTCCTTAATGGAGATAAATAGGAAGAATGGAGAATGGATTCTAAAATTTGTTCTTGACTTATAATATTTTCAGCTTATATCCAGATATTTTCCCTAAAACTCTTTTTACATCAAATCCTCTTGGAACAACATTTCTAGTATAAGTTATTGCCAGAAAGTTTTCATTCCATCTTCTTAAGACCAGATAGTTTTCTCCAAGCTTTATCAGCAAGTTTTTATTTCTATTATCAACAATATATCCCTCATCGAGTATTTTCTCTAAAAATCTCAATATATTTCCTTTACCTATAATGCTGGCTCTTTCAACAACTCTTTTCATACAATGTCTAGTCACATAGACTGTTTTAACCATGTTCGTCATAAATATATATGAAATATACGATATAAATATAGGTGAAGTATTTTGCCCTTCACATACACTGTTTTTAATTTAGCAAAAAACTTCTTTGAATACTATAACATATTATTAAACAAGCTAGCTAATTTAGGCGTTGGTGTATCAGAGAAAAAGATTCAAGGCAATAGGGCTAGAATAAAGGTTCAGACTCCAGACGAGGTAGGAGAGATAGAGCTCAGAACCGAGGGAAACGATATAATTGTTAGATTTGAAACTGGGACCGCGCCGAGTAAAAAGAGTTTAGAGGCAGTAAGAACTGGACTTGAATTCATCAGCACTATTCTCGGTGGCGGAAGCCTATTAGACGCAAGTATAAATGTTGCTGAAGAAAGCATTGACTCGGCGCTTTCTGGTGCTCATGGATATCTTGCTTCTACGATAGCAAATGCTGTCAGAGATGCAGGAGAAGAGTTAAGAGAAAGGATTGAAAGACCTGGTCTTCTACCTCCTCCACCGCCGTTTCCAGGCGCTGTTACAAGTGAAGAATATGTGTCCCGGCTTGAAGAGATTAGGGCTAGAATCATAAGTTTGAGAGAGGAGATAGATATAGCTAGACAGGAGGGGAAAAATGTTGAGAGAATCGAGCTTAGATTTAGTCGAGCAGAAAAGCTTTTTAATGAAGCTCAAAGGGATGCCGAGAGAGGAGACTATTCGATGGCAAAATCTAAGTTAGATGCAGCAAATAGGATTTTAGATAGAGTAGAGGAGATGGTAAATAGACTCTACTATGGATAATTAAGTTCTAGCTAACTACTAGTTAATAAACTATATATTTGGGATTTATATCTATTTATTTGGGACCTAATTTGTCTCAAATTGTTTTTTGGCTTCTAGATATAAATTATGAAATGGTTAGAGATATTCCTGAAATTAGGTTGTGGGGTATAGATGAAAATAACAGGAGAATAGTAGTTTTAGATAGAAGTTTTAGACCATATTTCTATGTGGTTCCTGAAAATGAAAAATATTTGGAGAGTCTTCCTAAGGAGATTGAAAAACGTTTTCCAAAAGACATTCTGCACACGGAAATATTATCTAAAGAATTTTTCGGTAAAAGCATTAGCGTTATAAGAATAGTCTGTAGGAATCCTAAGAAAATTCCTAGTTTAAGAGATAATATAGCCAAAATTATTGGTGTAAAGAATGTATTGGAGGCAGATATAAGCTTCTATCTAAGATATATGATTGACAATGATATTTATCCATCTTCATGGCATGTCGTTGAAGTAGAGGAAGTTAAGGAGAAGAAGGACTGGCAGGTTGATGCAATATATTTGGCTAAAAATCCTCCTAAAAACGTATCTGAAAAGAGAGAGATACCTAAATTAAAGTTTCTAGCATTTGACATTGAATGCTATAATCAGTATGGTACGCCAAGGCCTGAGAGAGACCCCGTTATAATAATTTCCACAAAGACTTCTGAGGGTGAGGAAAAGATTTTTTTGGCCAAGGATAAAAATGATAGAGATGTTATGGAGGAGTTTTCAAAATATGTTTTAGAATATGATCCAGACATAATTGTAGGCTATAATTCTAATCTATTTGACTGGCCATATCTTGTAGATAGATGTAAGAAATATAAGTCTAGACTAAAGATTTCCAGAACATATTTTCAACCAATGCCAAGTCTATATGGACATATATCTATAGTGGGTAGGGCAAATGTAGACTTATATGATTATGCTAAAGATCTTCCGGAGGTGAAGGTTAGGACACTTGAAAATGTTGCAGAATATTTAGGTGTAATGAAGAAGAGTGAACGTGTATTGATTCCTGGAGAAGAAATATATAAGTATTGGGATAATCCTAAACTTAGAGAAAAACTTATAGAATATTGTTTAGATGATGTTAGAAGCATATATTTATTGGCGAAGGAGATTCTACCATTTGCAATTCAGTTATCAAGTATAGTCGGATTACCACTAGATATTGTGGGTACAGCTTCAGTTGGATATAGAGTTGAATGGCATTTGATTAGACAGGCATATAAGTTTAACGAGTTGATTCCAAATAAGGTTGAACGTCCATATAGACCATATAGAGGTGCGATAGTTTTAAAGCCTTTACCAGGATTGCATGAAGATATAGCTGTATTAGATTTTTCATCGATGTATCCAAATATAATGATCAACTATAATATTTCTCCAGACACCTATGTTCCTCTGGGAGAAAAAGTTAGTGAGGTAAATATTGCACCAGAAGTTGGCCATAAATTTAGGAAAAAACCGGACGGATTTTATAGAAAAGTTCTTAAAAGACTTTTAGCCGCCAGAAAGGAGATTAAAGATAAATTGAAAAAACTTGATCCAAAAAGTAATGAATATAAAATTTTATATGAAAGACAGAGAGCTGTTAAAATTATTGCGAATGCTACGTATGGTTATTGTGGATGGGTTGGAGCTAGATGGTATAAGAGAGAAGTAGCTGAAGCCACTACCGCATGGGGTAGAAAGATAATTACAGAAACTATTAGACTAGCTAAATCAATGGGACTAAAATTGATATACGGCGATACTGACAGTATTTTTGTAAGATATGATAAGGATAAAGTTGAGAAATTTATAGACACTATTAACAGTAAGCTCGGATTAGAAATAAAAATTGATAAAATTTATAGAAGAGTATTCTTCACGGAGGCTAAGAAAAGATATTGTGGATTACTATATGATGGTAGAATAGATGTTGTCGGTCTCGAAGCTGTACGTGGAGACTGGTCGGAATTAGCAAAAGAAGTTCAGGAAAATGTTATCAAAATAATTTTAACGGAGAATAGTCCCTCAAAGGCTGCAGGATATGTACAAGATGTTATAAGAAATTTAAAGAACCAGAAAATACCTTTATCTAAACTAATTATATGGAAAACTGTCACAAAGAATATTGATGAATATGAAGTTGCTGCTGCACATGTGGTTGCAGCTAAAAAGCTTCTAGCATCTGGATATCCATTAACCGTTGGAGATAAGGTTGGATATATTGTTGTAAAAAGACCTGGAGTAAAACTTGCAGACAAGGTCGAGCCATATATATTTGTTAAAAACTATAGTGACATAGATATAGAATATTATATTAATAAACAGATAGTTCCAGTGGCTACACGTATACTAGGTTTCTTCGGATACAGTGAAAAACAATTGCTTGCAGGTACTCGTCAAGCCTCTCTCTCAGACTTCTTTTAAAGCCATTTCGGGATATTTTTTAAATGGGATTTCAAGTGGACAGCCAGTACATGTATTATAGAATATACATTCCCTACATTGCTGTGGCATAAATCTTCTCTCCCTCAATTCGATACATAGTGGATGATACCATATTTTCTTCCAATTATCCTTCAATATATTTCCAATAGGTTTATAATAGCTTTGACATGGTATAACATTTCCATTAGGCTCTATCGCCATCGTTATATAGCATGCTGTACACGATTTTATCCCAAGTCCAAGTTCAAGCGGATTTAATTCACAATATCTTGTTACACCATACCATATAAAATCCATATCATATTCACTTGTCCTATCAATTATTTCTTCAAGAGTCTCCCTCATCTCACTCGGAGTCAAATCAAATTTCTCTGCAACCTTTGCCCCAAAACCACTATAAATTAACTTATTAGCAGAAACTCTTTTAACACCGAGACTATGTAGAAAATCTATTGTCCCACCAATATCTTTATAATTCCACTTACTTAACGTCAGATTTACGGTGAAATATAGATTTTCATTAACCAAATTTTTAACTCCATTTACTGTATCATCCCAGCTTCCAGGACTCCGAGTTATCCTATCATGTATCTCCCGTACATGTGACTCCAATGTTATTTGAACAAAATCTAATCCACTTTTAATTAATTTTTCCACATATTCTCTATCCTTGAATCTCCTCCCATTCGAAACTACCCCTGAAACAAGTCCAAGATCTTCAGTTACACGTATTAGATAGGGTAGATCTTTAAATAGTGTCGGTTCTCCACCTGTAAACAATACTTGAGGAACCCCTATATCTCTAAGCTTTCTTAAAACATCAACCCACTTACCTGTTGGTAGACTATTCATTTTACGTGGACTACTGCTATAGCAGTGAATACATTTATTATTGCATTCATAGGTTAAAGCTATGTCTACCCTAAGTGGAGCTGTAAGCTTCGATGAAAATGGCTCTCTTCTCTCGAATCCCAAACTATGTATAGGACAATATTCTCCACTAATAAAACTATTAATCTTATAAATCGTATCTCTATAATCCTTTATAACGGTATCTCTATCTATATTTTTAAACTTTCTACGAGCAAGTTTATAAACATCATCCTCCTCCAATTTCCTCATCATACACTCAATATAAAATGCAGCAGTCTGATTTAGATAAACAACTCTATTAGAATTTATAACAAGCACTCCAAATCCATCTGGATCCACGCGTAAATGAAGCTTTAACCCCTTTTCCCTATAAGATAAAAACTTACTCTTTTTAAAAAACATAGGAATCCTATTTCAATAAAACATATATCGATATTTAAATCCTTCTAAAATAATAGTATTAAATACTAATAATGATAGATCAGTAAATTTAGTTAAAGTTCATTTAAAATAGAATAATATGGATAGTTAAAGGATCTTTTGATGGGTGTTATATTGAAAGGAAAATGGAGAGATTATTTTAGAAAAGACCCGGACGGATATTATGTAGCCAAAATAGATAAAAAATATGCATACATGATAGGTAATGATTTCATAAAAATAAATTTAGGCTCACATATTTTGATAAAGACTAAGTCTAGAAGTAAGTTTATGAAATTACTTAAAAAAATAGGTTTAATATAATTATTTAATTTTTATACCTATTCTCTTCTCAAAGTACTCCTTTAGATTTTTCTTAATATTTTCAGGTATCTCTCGTTTAAACGGATATTCAATAGCATTTATCACACGGTCTAAAAATGTCTCTAGCAATATTCCAGAAATCTCTAATCCAAGCGGGTTAACATATTTTAAATCATCTTTCTCTGTATGCATATAAAATGTTGAGCCCCCGCTTCTACTAAATGATATAGATGGAATATTTTTCCATGC
Source organism: uncultured Thermoproteales archaeon (assembly GCA_964550975.1). GTDB lineage: Archaea > Thermoproteota > Thermoprotei > Thermofilales > B9-G17 > CAZKAY01. The sequence goes on from CAZKAY010000002.1 coordinate 38,137, forward strand.
AAAGGATGTGCTATCCGAGCTAGCTATACCCTGAGTTACACGTATATTTATGCCAAGTTCTTTACCCAATATCTCAATATAGTTTTTAATATCGTCTCCACCAGATACTATTGCGGATATTCTACCCATACCAGACCCCTGTACATCTATATTTACCATCAACTTTACTTTCTCCAGGTCTTTTCTATGACTTTCAGCATACTTCCGTGATCCAAGTAACCCTAACTCTTCTGCCCCAAATGCTATAAACCTTATAGTTCTCATGTTTTTCTTAGATGAAAATATTCTTGCAAGCTCCATTAATACAGCTGTTCCTGCAGCATTATCAGTGGCTCCAATAGTTCCATATTCACTATCATAATGAGCACCTATAACAATAATTTCATCTGGATATTTTTCACCAATCTTCTCTGCAACAATATTTCTGGAAAACGTTTTAAATTCGTTTTGAATAAGCTTTACCCTAACCTTTTTATATTTAGACCTCATTAACCTATATGCCTCCCCATACTTTACACGTATCATAGGTATTTTCCCATATTGCCACCATTCTACAGGAATATCTGTATATGATGGATTACGAGAAGGATTTTCTTCAACTCGTATCAACGCCTTAGGTCCATATTTTGTAATATCCCTATATTTCTCAACATCTAATCCTCCATAGTAAAGCCAGATCCCACCCTTTTCCAAAAATCTTTTTCCAGCATCCTCTATATAAATTAATTTATCTATGACCCCATCATCTGGAGTATTTCCAGTTAAACCTACACCTCTACATGGAATTTTTCTATATGGTTCTAAAACCTCAAGACTTGCTTCGATAATCTTATAGGACCATATTTTAAATCTCTCAACACTAACATTGTATCCCATATTTCTAAAACTCTCTGCAATTATTTTTGAAGCTTTTAGTTCACCACTACTTCCAGCAAACCTTATGAATCCAATCTTTTTCAGAAAACTATATGCCCTTTTACCAGAAAATTTTTGAGACATATGTCTTCAATATAGTATAATATAGAATAGTTTAATAAATATTTGAGAATAGTATATGAAGGTTACATGAATATTATCTATATATTTATATACTTCATTTAGAAGATAACTTATTTTATTTATGATAGATTATTCTAAATATGTCTAGGAAAAAGATACTTATTACTGGTCCTTTTGGAAGCGGTAAAACAACATTTGTAGAAAAGCTTTGTGGAAAAAATATTTTAAAAACAGATGTAAAATTAACTTTTCCTTTGAGGAATAAAAAAACTACTACTGTTGCATTTGATTTCGGTAAAACTATTAGAAATAAGAAAACAATATATGTATATGGTACGCCCGGGAAAAAGCGTTTCAATTTCATGATAGACGTATTGTCCAAAGGTATAGATGGATATATATTTTTATTAGATGAAAATGGTATAAAGAACCTCAGGGAGACAAAGGAACTATATGAAAAAGTTAGAAAAACGAATAAGCCTCATTTAATTGCATTTAACACTAACAATGTCAATTTAAATATAAGCATTTTTAAAAAGATAAAGAAGTCTATGAATACAAGTGCACCTATAATTCCATTCACAGTATTGGATAAAAATTCTGTAGAAAATGTTTTTCAAAGACTTCTCGAAATCATAGATAAAGAATATCCTAAACCCTAGAAACTATTTTCTTTAAATCCTCTAATCTAATTGTTTTCTGTATCCCTTCACTAAGATCTTTTATAGATATTAAATTCGTTTCAACTTCTCTTTTACCGACAATTATTATATATCTTATACCCCTCTTATCAGCATTTTTTAATGCATCCCTAATACTTTTACTATAAAAATCTAATTCGCATGAAATACCATTTTCTCTAACATATTTTAATACCTTGAACCCATATCCCTCCAACTCTTTATTCATGACATATATTTTTACTAAAGGTTTAGGAATACTCCATTTAATTATATTTTTTTCCTCCATATACATTGCTATTCTATCAATACCCAATGCAAATCCCGTTGAAGGAATTGTAGGAGATCTATATAGCCCTATAAGCTCATCATATCTTCCACCACCGCCGAGTGAAAGTCTACTCCATTTACCATTCTCACCAAATATCTCAAAGACTATTCCAGTATAATATTCTAATCCCCTAACTATAGAACAATCTAGATAGAAGTATTCTAGATATCCATATAGGTCTAATAGTTTACTTAGTTCTCCAAAAATGTTTGCTAGATTTGAATTATATTTCTTAATGAACTTTGGTGAATCCTTTAAAGATATAATTGTGCTAGAAAAATCATTGATTTCATCAGCTATATGTTTTAGGCTTATTTCTCCAAGCATACTGTAAAATTCCTCTGTACTAATCTTCTTCCTCTTATCGATTATTCTTAAAACATTTGAAAAAAGATTTCTTGGCACACCTATTTTATTTAAAGCAGACTCAACAAGCCTTCTATCACAAACCATTATCTTAAAATTCTCTATTCCAATAGATTTTATACATTCGGCTGCAAGTGCCATTATCTCTGCATCTGCATAAATTTTATCTGAACCGATAAACTCTACACCAAACTGCCAAAACTCACGCCATCTACCAGCTTGAGGTTCATCGTATCTCCAAGACCTTCCAAAGTAACAATATTTTAAAGGTTTAGGGAGCTCAGGTCTACTTGCCACAGCCCTTGCAATAGGAACTGTGTAGTCAAACCTAAGACCTAAAGACCTTCCACCCTTATCCTTAAACCAGTATATTTCGTTAACGACATCCGGTCCAGCCTTTTTCTCAAGAATTGATAGACTTTCAATTACTGGAGCCTCTATAGGTATATATCCCCATAAAATTCCTATATCTATAAACTTTTCTCCAAGCCATCTTATGGCCGACCATATTTCAGGCCAATAGTCTCGTAAACCTCTCGGAGGATTTAATGATGCAATATACAATCCCCTATCTATAAATTTAATTATAAATATTAAATAAGATATATATTAAAATAATTGGTATTAAGCTATATGCAGACGCCCCTTACCAAATTCCTCTAACTTTAATATCTCCCTCTTCTTAAATCCTATAAATATTCCACCCCACTTCCCTCCAACGTAAACCCATTCTCTAAGAACAGGCCTTAATATGCTAACTAACTCTGAACATTTTAACACAATTCTATCAACAACAAGCTCTAAATCCTCTATATAAAATTTATTTCTAAGATATACTTTAAAGATATCATCTACTTGAAGTATGCCATATATATGTTTTTTGGGAGGAATTATTTTATTTAATATGGGGGATTCTATATCTAGATGCGTGATTCTCGCAAGAGAATAACCCTTTAAATGTAAATATACTTCTCCCTCTATCTTCACCAATTTCCTTTTATTTCCAATAAATATTTTTGTATCTAAGGGTATTTTACCTATACCTGGTCCTGTCAACCACTAACAGCCTCGATCATACTTTTACCAAGTTGTTCATAATATAGTTTTGCGTATAGTCCCCTTTTCTTTAATAGCTCCTCATGAGTACCCTCCTCAACAACCCTACCATCACTAAGAACAACAATCCTATCAGCAAGCCTAACAGTAGATAGACGATGAGCAATAATTATACATGTCTTATCTTTAATCATTTTTTCCAATGCATTCTGAATAAGTTTTTCGGTATACGGGTCTACGCTACTTGTCGCTTCATCAAGTACAAGTATTTTAGGATTAGACAATAATGCTCTTGCAAATGCTATTAACTGTCTTTGACCTGCAGAAAGATTTTTACCTCCCTCCAATACACTTGTATTATATCCATTGGGAAGCGATTCTATAAATTCCTCTATACCAAGCTCCTTTACAACTCTTTTAACCTCATCTATACTTGCACTTGGATCTCCTATCCTGATATTCTCTAATACAGTTCCTTTAAATAAATAGTCCTCTTGTAAAACTAAACCTATATGAGATCTAAGCGAACTAAGCTTAATATTCCTAATATCTATATTATCTAAAAGTATTGCTCCACCATTTATTTCATGGAATCTGAACAATAGCTTGATTAGCGACGTTTTTCCAGCACCTGTAGGTCCAACTATCGCTATTGTTTCACCAGGATTTATACTTAAATTAAAGTCTTTAAACAAGAGTGTCTCACTATCATAGCTAAAATATACATGTCTATACTCTATTTTACCCTTAACTTTATCTAATTCGATTGCATTAGGCCTATCCCTTTCAATATCTTCGTGAAGGAATTCATAGATTCTTTCAGATGCAGCTAGTGCAGATTGAATTGTATTGTAAAACATTGTAAGTGAAATTACTGGGCCGAAAAATCTCTCAGTATATGCATAGAAGGCTATCAATGTACCGATAGTCAACCTATTATTTAATATCATCATACCTCCATACCATAGTAGCAAGGCTATACCTCCAGCTCTAATTAAATTCATTATAGGTGAGATGGATGAGAAAAGCTTATTTGCCTCCATGGAAGCTCGTAAATACTCTCTATTAGTTTCCTCAAATTTCTGTATATCTATTTTCCTTCTCCTTACAAATGCCTGTGAAACCTTTGCTCCAGAAACAGTTTGTTCAATTGATGTAGTTACCTTAGCTATCTTCTCCCTAGTCTTCTTATACGCTCTACGAGTCCATCTTGAAAAAATATAGGATGTTAATACTATTAATGGAATTATTGTTAGACTTATAAGTGTAAGCTCAACATTCATCTCATACATTATAATTATGCTTCCAGAAATAGATAATACATTTATAAATGTACTTATTGCACCAGATGTTATTATATCTGAAACAGCATCAACATCATTTATTATTCTCGAAATTATTGCTCCGGTTTCATTTTTCTTAAAATACTCAAGTCTAAGTCGAAGTAAATGTCTATACATTTTACATCTCATACTATAAAGTATACCTTGACCAACCTTCGCCAAATAATATGTATTCAACGAACTAGATAGAAAGTTTATCACAGCTATTAGGATGAATATAGCTAGGATAAATATGAAACCATTATAATTTTTATTAACAATATATTCATCGATCAATATTTTCGTTAAATATGGTGTAGCAAGTCCTGTAGCTAAATTTATTAGAGATAAAAGTATCAGAAATATTATCGAATATTTATATGGCGTTATGAATTTTAACAGAAACTTTATTAACTCTTTTTCAGGTATCATTTTTCTAGTCTTGGTCTCCTCATACTCAAGATATCTTCTAAAATGCCAACCCATTATCCCCCACCCTCCTTAAACCAAGACATATATAGTTTTGCGTATAGTCCCCTTTTCTTTAATAGCTCCTCATGAGTACCCTCCTCAACAACCCTACCATCACTAAGAACAACAATCCTATCAGCAAGCCTAACAGTAGATGGTCTTTGAGTAATGATTATTACAGTCCTATCTTTAAATAGTTTTTTTAATGCATCTCCTATAACTCTCTCTGTTTCAGCATCAAGATATGATGTTGAATCATCTAATATAATTATTTTGGGATTTATAAGTAGAGCTCTAGCTATAGCTATCCTCTGCTTCTGTCCACCCGAAAGCCTAATACCTCTCTCTCCTATAATAGTGTTATATCCCTTAGGTAATGATACTATAAAATCGTGTATTCCGGCGGCCTTTGCAGCTGCAATTATCTCATCCATACTGGCATTCGGCTTACCATATGCAATATTATCTTTAATTGTTCCCGGGAATAGAAATATATCTTGATGTACAAGACCAATATGTTTTCTAAGCGATCTAATCTTTATATCTCTAAGATCGATTCCGTCCACGAGTATTCTACCCTTTATTGGATCATAGAATCTAGGTATAAGTTTTATTAAAGTACTTTTACCGGAACCAGTTGGACCAACTATTGCGACTCTTTCTCCAGGTTTTATTTCAAGATTAAGGTTTTTAAGAATAGGCTTACTACTATCGTATCCGAATACAACGTTCTCAAACTTTATATATCCTTCGACTTTCTTCAGTTTGATAGCATTTGGTTTCTCTTTTACTTCAGGTTCCATATCTATTATTTCAAAAAATCTTTCAGCAGCTATTATAGCATACTGAGACATGACTGTTATGAATCCAAGTCGAACTATAGGCCATACAAGCATTCCAAGATAAACTGTAAACGCTACTAAATCTCCTAGTTCAAAGGTTTTTCCCGAATAATTTAATGGAGTCTGCATAACTTTTAATCCACCATACCAGTAAACAAATACCGATATCAATGAAACTATTAGTGTTAACAATGGCCACGTATATGCTCTAAGCTTAGCTACATTTAGCTCAATATTATATCTTTTTAAATTAATTTTCAGAAAATTGTTATAAGAGAAATTCTCTAAATTATATGCTTTAATAACTCTTATACCGAGTATACCCTCTCTTGAATTACTTGCAATTTCGCCTACAAGTTGACGGGACTCCATAACGAGTGGTCTAGACTTTTTTGCATAAAGATATGTTACTATAAAAATTATTGGTGTAATACTTAGACTAAATAAAGTTAGCTCAACATTAAGTGAAAAAAGTATCATAAATACCGAAGAAAATGTAAGTATGGATGATAATAATCCCGTTAACCCAAATCCTAAGAACCTTCTAACCCTGTCAATATCACTTGTAGCTCTAGAAATTATTTGCCCAGTATCTATTTTTTCAAAAAAGCCGTAGGAAAGTTCATGAAGTTTTCTATATAAGTCATTTCTAATATTAAAGATTGTTAACTGGGAAACATATTGTGTATAATATCTTCTACCAAATCCAGCAAATCCTCCAAATCCGCTAATAATTAAAATAAGAAGAGAATATAGCCATAAATTTTCCAGAAAAATCTCCACTCTGCCAGTTTGCCTCGCCTTAATTAATCCATTTATGATAAATCTAGCTACATATGGTGTTATAACATCTGCCAGAGTAGCTAGAATCATAAATGTAATTGCGATAAACCATATCCTCTTATATCTGAAGCTATACTTAAAAATCCTCCAAAGATAGGATAATCCCTTCATCTCCATCCCCTTATTCTACAAACACTTCTCCAGTAACTAGATTTATTCCAATCCGTTTAACTTTTAGACGCCATGTTTTTTCAGGAGCCCCACCATTACCCTCCCTATATCCAGCCATCTCAATTATACCAAGCTCTCTCAGACTTGAAAGATGATAATAGAGAACTGATCGAGGAATAGATAACCCTCTTTTCCGAAGCTCCTCATATATTTCATTCGTACTCTTTACATCGTCACCTAATATATTTATAATACTTCTTCTAGGCTCTGATAGGGCAAATCTAGCTCTTATCAGAAAATCTCTTATCGGACCTCTTCTATGCCTATGTATATGCCAATACATGTATCGTGAAGATAAGGGTATATAAGTCCATTCTTCAAACATATGCATCGTTATTGTAATATTACAGACATATATATAAATATATTTGTAATATTACAATTTTTCTATATGGTATTTTAGAAGATATTATTCAATATATTTTATATATCCTCCGTATTTAGCCCATATATTACATGTACCTTCACTTGAAACCATACATGCTCCATATGGTGTCTGCGGCGTACATCTTTTCATAAATAGAGGACAGTCTGTGGGTTTAGCTATTCCTAAAACAACCTCTCCACACTTACATCCAGGTCTAAGATCAATTCCTTCTCCAACGTTTATACTATAAAATCTTCTTGCATCTAGATAACTATATTTTTTTCTAAGCATTAATCTACTTTTAGGCAATATCCCTATACCTCTCCATAATCCATCGACTTTTTTGAAAGCCTCCAAAATATATTTTTTAGCCACAAGATTCCCGTTTAAAGATACCACTCTACTATATTCATTTACAAGCCTAATCTTATTTTCCACTAATTGTTTTAATATAATATATACCGCTAGCAATACATCTATTGGTTCAAATCCGGCTACAACTACTGGTATATTATATTTCTCTGAGACAAACCTCCAGGCATATGCCCCGGTTATCGTTGAAACATGCCCTGGAGCGATCACACCTTTTATCACAATATCATCTCTATCTAATACGTATTTTAATGCTGGGACAGTCAATCTATATGAAACTAAAAGCCTCAAATTCTCTGGAATATCTTTCTCAACTATATGAGATGCAACTGTCGGGACAGTCGTCTCAAATCCCACTGCAAAGAATATAGATTCAACACCATCTTTTCTAGCCCTATCCAATACATCATAGAAACCATATATAACTTCAACATTTCCCCCTAGACTACGGGCTTCAGCTAGACTATATTTGGATCCAGGAACCTTATACATATCTCCATAAGTATATACTTTTATACCTTTTAGACTTAATTCTATCGCTTCATCTATCTCCTTGGCTGGAACAATACATACAGGACACCCAGGTCCAGCTACAAGTTCGACATTATCTGGCAGTAAGGTTCTCAAACCATAATAGGTAATTGTATGCTCATGTGTACCACATACATGCATAATTTTAATTTCTTCGTCAAATTTACTTGAAAGAAAACTTATTTTATCGGCGATCTTTCGTGCAATATTCTTAGATCGGAAAATTTTTTTCATGAAATCTACCTAACATATTCTTGGAACTATTTCACCCATAGGTCTCTCAACAATCCTTAATCCACCCGCAACTGTCTCCATTAAAACTAATCCTTCTCTCTCACTTCTAGCTTCACCTATAATACGTGCATCTTTAAATCCGCTTCTATGAAGTTCCCTAACAATTATATCAGCAATTTCTCCATCGACTCCTAGTACAACTCTACCTTCACATGCCAATATGAGGGGATCTATTCCAAGTATTTCTGAATAAGATTGTACTTCTTCACGTATAGGTATAAGATCCTCACGTAAAAATATGCCTAACTTATTTTTTATAGCAAATTCATTTAATGTTTGGGCTAATCCTCCACGTGTAGGATCCTTTGCAACATGCACCCCACCATTTTTTAAGGCTATATCCATGACTTTTACAACTGATTGTATATCGGATTTTAAACCGCTTTCCTCTATCTCTACACCCATCTGCATCGCAAGAATTGTTATCCCATGTTCACCTATAGTTCCAGAGACAATTATCTTATCTCCAGGCTTTAACCCATAGTCTGTTACAATTTTGTCAGCTAATCCTATACATGTAGTTGATATAACTATTTTATCTATCTTATCTTTAGGCATTACCTTTAGATCTCCACCTATAAGTGCAACATTCTCACTTTCCAATGTATTTTTCATCGAATCAACTATTTTCTCAAGGGTATTTAATGGAAAACCTTCTTCTACAACTATTGTATCAAGCATTCCAATGGGTCTTCCACCCATTACAGCTACATCATTTATAGATCCTGTTACAGCAAGTGTACCTATATTTCCTCCAGGAAAGAATATGGGGTTTACAGTATAACTGTCACTTGAAACTATTAAACTATATTTAGAAATATTTTTTAATGGTATCGTTGCACCATCATCCATTTCTTTTAAACCGATTCCATTGAAGATAGATATCTTTTTAAATCTCTTAGAGAAAAGATATTGAATTAACTCGCCGCTCTCCCTTCCACCAGCACCATGGGCAAGTGTAATCTTATCTATATTTCTAATCATCACTACTACCACTATATAGATTAAAAAAAGATAAATAAATTTAAAGTACCTTTCTAATAATATCTTTTTCAGTAATTATTCCTATAAGCCTACCTCCCCTTACAACTGGAAGCCTTCTAATATCCTTTTCCTTCATTAATACAAATGCCTTTTCAATAGGTGTATCGGCCTCAACAGTTACTAATGGTGTAGTCATAATATCCTGACAAATGGTTTTTCGTGGATCAAGACCCTCTAAAATAACCTTCCTTAAAACATCTCTCTCGGTAATCATGCCTGCAGGCATCCCACCACTTATAACCACAACGGCACCAATATCATGTGTAATCATCTTATTTACAGCCGAGATAACTGGGTCAGAGAAGAGAACAGTAACGACAGGGGAAGTCATAATATCTTTGACCAAAAGTTTTTTAGACAAACTATTCCCCATGTATATAATAGTTAAATTAAAATATAAATCTACTTATACTTTCAGATAAATTTAATTAACAAAGTAACTATATAAATTATTATGAGTTTATATAGATGGTTTCTAACAATCCTATTCATAACATTTATACTGATAGTTGTATATGCCACCTTAATAGAGCCAAATAATATTATTGTTGAAGAGAAAAATATATATCTTGAAAATTTACCCAAATCTTTTAATGGCTTTAGAATAGTACATATAACGGATCTTCATTTAAATTCATATGGTAGAAAGGAAAGGGAGATAATTGATAAGATAAGGGAATTGAAACCAGATATAATCGTAGTAACTGGAGATCTTATCGATGAAAAACAATATTTAAATACTGGACTAGAATTTATGGAGGAACTGGCAGATATATCTCCCACGTACTTTGTATTTGGAAACTGGGATCACTCATCCGGAGTCTCGATGTCTCTTTTTGAAAAATATTTGACTGAGAGGAAGGTTATAGTTCTATCTAATAGATATGTGGTGCTTTCAAGAAACAATGAATGTATTTATTTAATAGGTGTCGATGACCCCCATACATTTAATGATGATCTAGATAAGGCCATGGATAATATCTCTGAAACCAATGTAGTGAAAATATTATTAGCACACTCGCCAGAAATAATAGATAAAGCTGTTAAAAAGAACATTAATTTAGTATTGGTCGGTCATACACATGGTGGACAGGTAAGGCTTCCGATAATTGGTCCACTATATATACCTCTGCCATCAAAATATAGAAAATACGATCAGGGGTTGTTTAAAGTAGATAATACGTTGATGTTCGTAAATAGAGGTATAGGTATGTCATTTATACCAGTAAGATTTCTATGTCCACCAGAAATAGTTGTAATAGAGTTATATGAAGAAGAAAACGGTTGAATGTGTCTAAGCCCGATTATCTCCCCATCCACCTCCCTTTCACCTCTCTTGGAGGTGAAAGTTTGATGGGTGGTTCGATAATCTAGGCCTGCTCCACATTCAACCGGCAATATATTATAATCCTTATATTAAATAAATATTTTACCCTTATAGTTTAAATGTATATATTGGTGTATGACAAATATTGTAGCTATAATATTTCTAAATAGGAATATTAGGCATAGTATTCATTATACTCTGATCTGAATGTCATTAATTCTTGGATATACTGGTTTATTCTTCCATTATATTTATCAAGGAGAGAAATATTTTATTTAACAATATCTTATCCGGGGATCTAGTTGGATAGGATTGTATTTAGTGGAAGGGGTAGTGAAAAGCTGGGATATATGGTTTCAAGACTACTTAAATGTGAATATGGTAGAGCTATATATAAGAAGTTTCCTGACAATGAAAGCTATATACGATTTTTAAGTGATGTAGAGGGTAAAGATATAATATTGATATATAGTTTGGGTTTGAATCCAAATGAATATTTAATTGAAATATTGCTTTCGGCGAAAACTTTAAGGGAACTTGGATGTGATAAGATTAGGTTGGTTATACCATATTTTGCATATGCTAGGCAGGATGAAAGATTTAATCCTGGTGAAGCTATAAGCATAAAGATTATATCAGAATTTATAGGAAAGATGGATATTGATGAAATATATACTATAGATATGCATTTACATAGATACAGGGATATAAGCGATCTATTTAATATACCCGCATATAATTTAACTGCAATGGAGGAGATAGCAAAATATATTTCCAAAAAATATGTTTTAAATAATCCTCTTGTCATTGGTCCTGATAGTGAGGCAGAGCAGTGGGCTAAAATAGTGGCAAAAAAACTTGACACCGAATACGATATTTTAGAGAAGAAAAGGATAGATGAATATAATGTTGTTATAGTAGCTAGAAAAATCAATATAAAGAATAGGGATATAGTGATCGTTGATGATATTATTAGTACTGGTGGCACAGTTATAGAGTCTGTTAATGCTTTAAAGAAAATGGGTGCTAATAAGATTATAGTTGCATGTACACATCCACTTCTAGTGGATGATGCGCTTAGAAAAATATATTCTACAGGTGTATTTGATTTAATTGGAACTGATACCGTTCCGTCTCCAGTTAGCTATGTAAGTGTTGCACCGATTATAGCTGAAGCATTAAAATAATTTTATTTAATAAATTTTTCTAGACTATCTATTAGTTTAGGCTTAGTTGAAACTATATTTCTAGTAAGTTTTATAAAATTCTCTATTTCCTCCTTACTCGACATTATGTTTACCTCTAGATGAAATTCTCTCGTCTCCTCTGGCTCTATATATTGTAGTGTACCTAGCTCTCTCTCCCTCGCTCTACCTAATACTAAGCAATTTGATGGTTCTATGCCTATAACATAGAACTGTTCTCCCATCATCTTCCATTCAATAAATCTATTCAATTCATCTACCCTATACTTCACATATATTCCCATATTTAATCTTGGATTTACTATACCTGCATATGCATATCCCTTTGAATCGACAGCCATCTTATGGAAATATACTTTCTCCTTATATCCATGTATCGGTTCATGAAATTTATTAAAGTTCTCCGCATCTTTACGGGCCTCCTCATCCCTTGGAAAATATTCTATAGTGGTTAAGTAAAGTCTTGAGCCATCATCAACTATAGGGAAACCTATATTAAAATGATAGATTATCATCAATGGTTGTCCCTCAAAACCCTCGTTTACAATTCTATCATGAATAGTTATCCTATTACATCCAACCTTGGTTTCAATCCTCCTATTAAGAACTATGTTTGGGCCAAACATGCTTGTCTCTCTAACCTTGCCCTGAACAAATAATATATATTCGTCATTTATCCATATACCATCATACATAACATTTTTTGCAGGAATATATGATATTCTCCCATGTAATCCAAGCTTTTCTCCCCTATCGATGCAAGGCGCCCCAGCATAGGTTAAACCACATGTAGTTAATAGTCCACCATAAAATCCTCTAAGCCAACCATATTTCCAGGGTTCAAAAAATTGGGGAGAAACATCTCCAGTAGGACTCCTCCATCCAATAGGCATACCTTTAAATTCCGCATAAGATATATCCATACCTCTATCTAACAGTACTGTATATAGTAGTCCAGAACCATTTTTAACTAATACTCCTCTAACACCATATTCATTTCCGTCGATTAACTGGAAACCCTTTACACCAGCTATTTGAAACATTTCCCCAACATATTTTCTAATCTCATTTCTCGAATACTTTCTACCGTAAATTTTAACCATAATTAAAACCTCTTCCCCTTAGAAATTCTATTACCTCATCATATTTCGGTTGCCCGGTCTGCGCACCAAGTTTAGTGCATTTTATCGCTGCAGCAGCATTCGCAAAAAGTGAAGATTTATAGTAATCCCATCCTCTTATCACTAACCCGTATATAAATGCAGCATTAAACTCATCTCCAGCACCAGTCGTATCAACAACATTTACCTTGAATGCCGGAACCTTAATTACATCATCCTTTAAAACAACCATACTTCCTCTAGATCCAAGAGTTATTACAACTATTTGAGGACCTAGTTTAAGCATTTTTCTAGCAGCTTTAACTAGATCCTCCTCTCCTGTTAAAGACCTTATACCCAATTTATTTGGCATAAGTATGTCTGTCAGCTTTAAGATTGGCTTAAGACTATCTAAACCATATTCAGCCACATGTTTCTCCAGGTCAAATGAAGTTGTCAAATCATATTTTTTAGCTATCTCAAATCCCTTTAAAGCTGAAGACACTTTTATTGCAGTGGTATGAATAGCTTTAGCACTAACAATATATTTTTCATCTATAAACTCTGGTGGAGGAACATTTTCCATCAAATATTTATCTTGAATTATAGCTTTCTCCCCCTTCTCATCAACTATAACAAAGTTTACTGCAGTTCTATTCTCCTCATATCTAATTAGATTAGATAAGTCTATCCCTTGTCTAGTTAAAGCGTCTATAATCATGTCTCCATACTGATCTTTTCCAACGCCGCCGATAAATCCAACATTTCCTCCAAGTTTAGATAGAGCCGTTAAAAAGTTTGCTGTAACTCCTCCCACAAATAGCTGATAGTCTTCTGCAAAAATTTTCTCATCAGGTTCTGGAAGACGTTTAACCTTGGCAGTCCAATCGATACACACCTCTCCGATACCAATTACATCCATATAAGCACCCTATTCTAATGTAGCGTGCCTCTCCAATATTTTACTCTCATTAATTCCCTTCCTCCTCATTATCTCGGATGAAACGCTGTCAAAAAATGATAGAACAGATATATCGAATAATGATGTAAACGGAGCATAACTTTCCCTCTCAACAAGCTTTGTTTTACCAGGTACAATTATTGTTAAATCGGATATCTCTGCAAGTCTACTCTCACCATGAGAAGTTATTGCAACAACTTTTAAACCCATTTCTTTAGCGGCTTCAGCTAGACATAAGCTTGAAGTAGTTTTACCACTTCCAGATACGATTATAATTAAATCTCTCTTATCACAGCTTGGAGTAACAGTTTCTCCGAGAAAATATGACTCATATCCTATATGCATAAGCCTCTGTGCAAATGCTCTTGCCATAAATCCTGAACGCCCTGCACCATATAAAAATATCCTTCTACTATTATCAATTAGTCCTATTAATCTATTTAAATCATTCTCCCTAATGCTTTCCTTAACTTTATTTAGATGATCTATTATCTCCATCATAGATAGCTTAAAATATTTTATTTCTATCACCTCTCTATTCTTACAGGCCTTCTATTAAATGCTGACTCAATAATACTGCATAGAATTCTAGTATTCTCTAACCCATCATAAATATTTACGATTGACTCTACATCATTTAATAGACAATCTATAAAGTGATGTATAGACTCCTTTACAAATCCTGTAAATCTCCCATTAATATCATATCCTGTGAAATATCTTGGATAATAAAAGTTTTTCTGATTAGATACATTAATACATTGCTGGGTATTGTCGATATTTATTACAGCTTTCTCTCCAATCAACTCCATCTTAAAATCAACTATTGATGGAAATGTTTCTGGGAGAATCCAGCTTGACTCAAGTAGAGCTCTGCCACCTTTAGAGAAATTTAAGACTGCTATAAAATAGTCAGGTGTATCTATACCATTCTTAATTAAAACTTTTTTCTCCATAAATGCATTTACTTCGATAACCTCGTCATTGAAAAACCATCTCATTAAATCAGCTGTATGACTCATTAGGAAGAAAGCTACATTGCTTTTAGCTGCCCATGAAAGCATTTTAGTTGGAACATATATTGTATCGCTAAGCCTAATATATCCATAAACTATTTCTCCAAGCTCTCCTCTATCAACAATATCCTTAGATATAGAGAATGGAGGATTCCATCTATTTGAAAAATTGGGATAAAGTTTTACACCATTCTTTTCAACAGATTTAACCATAATATTTGCGTCACTAAGAGTTGTTGCAAAAGGTTTTTCAACGATAATATTTACATGATTTTCAGCCGCAGATATTACGGGATCTCTATGAAGAAAATCTGGTGTAACAATCGACACCAAATCTAAATCTTCCTTCTCAAACATTTCATTATAATCCCTATATACCTTACCTATACCATATTTTTCTGCAATAGCTTTAGCCCTATTAATATTTAGATCACATACTGCAACTAAATTTACATTTGGATGAAGTTTATAGGCCTTAACATGTTGCTCACCCTGAATACCTACACCAACAACACCAGCCTTAATCAAAATACCACCCACAATACACTATATCTCTTTAAATTTATAAATATTCTAATATATTCTAGAATTCTTTATTCATTTTAATCCCCTTTCCTTACCAATTATGCTGTAGAGGATTTCATGAAATATTAAAGCTATTGGTCCACTTATAATTATTAGAAAACACCATATTACAAGTATTAGTCCTCTATGCCACTTCTTCATATATAGACAGAAATTTATAACCATTCCAAGATAGATAAACATTGCAAAGATAAATGAAATAGCTAGAATTATGTCTTCGGTATTAAAGAGATATGAGAAAAATATGCCTAAAAGAAAAATTATTATGAAAATCAATATAGCTAAATCTTTATTAGACAAATACTTCGCCATTGAAATAAATAATAATTTTAATTATATATTTTAGCTTATGATATTTGTTATGTTGAGCGGGGACGGTCTCTTGTTCTCCGAAAATTTTATTTAGCTTAATTGATATAAAAATATATGCATAAATATTTCTATATATTTATCACTGGCGGAGTATTAAGTGGTCTTGGTAAAGGTATATGTACTTCTAGTATTGGTAAGCTTCTTCAATGGATGGGATTTAGTGTTGAACCTATAAAGATTGATGGATATTTTAATTTCGATGCAGGTACATTAAGACCTACAGAACATGGTGAAGTATGGGTTACTCACGATGGAGGGGAAATTGATCAGGATTTAGGACATTATGAGAGATTTCTAGATATAAATGTTTCTAGATATAACAATATTACTTCTGGACAAATATATTGGCAGGTTATTAAGAATGAGAGAGAGGGTAAATATCTTGGTCAAACAGTTCAACTTATACCACATGTAACTGACGAAATTAAAAAGAGAATTAGGGAAATAGCATTCAAAAGTAATGCTGACTTCATTTTAGTTGAGATCGGTGGAACAGTCGGAGATTATGAGAATGCGGTATTTATTGAAGCCGCCCGTCAGATGAAATATGATGGAGAAAATGTATTATATATTCATTTAACATATGTTCCTATACCTCCACATCTAGGTGAAGCAAAAACTAAGCCCACACAACATAGTGTGAAAGAGTTAAGGGAGATAGGTATTCAGCCAGACATAATTATTGCTCGTTCACCAAAACCTTTAGATGATATTAGGAAGAAAAAGATAGCAATATTTTCAAATGTGGGGATAGATTATGTTATTTCAAATCCGGATATAGAGTGTACATATGAATTACCGTTGATCTTTGATGAACAGGGATTGGGTGAAAAAATTTTAGATAAATTTGGTTTAAAGCCTAGGAAAAATAAGTTTATAGAACTAAATAATTGGAGAAAATATATTGAGAAGATTAAGAACTTAAAGAAAAAGGTTAGGATAGCTATTGTGGGAAAATATTTTGCTACAGGTCTATTTACATTATTAGACTCATATATATCTGTTATAGAAGCTATAAATCATGCAGCATGGCATAATAATGTTAAGCCAGAGATAGTTTGGATTAATAGTACAGATTTTGAGGAAAATCCAGATAAACTTGATGTTCTCAAAAATGTTGATGGAATAGTTGTTCCCGGGGGCTTCGGTAAAACTGGTGTTGAAGGTAAAATTCTAGCAATAAAATATGCTAGAGAAAAAAATATACCGTTTCTAGGATTATGCTTTGGATTTCAACTCGCAGTAGTAGAGTTTGCAAGAAATGTATGTAGACTCAAACATGCTCATAGCACCGAAATAGATCCAAATACTCCTCATCCAGTTATAGATCTACTTCCGGAACAAATAAAGTTGATTAAAGAATCAAAGTATGGAGCTACTATGAGGCTTGGAGCCCATACAATTTTAATAAAAAGGAATACATTAGCCTATAAATTATATGGTAGAGAAAGAGTTGTCGAAAGATTTAGACATAGATATGAGATAAATCCGAGATATGTAGATTTATTGGAACAACATGGATTCTTGTTTTCTGGAACAACTCCCGATGGAAAAATAATGCAGATAGGAGAATTACCAGATCACAGATTCTTTATTGGTACACAATTTCATCCAGAATTTACATCAAGATTCATGAAACCAAATCCGTTATTTGATGGATTTATTAAAGCATCTAAAAATTACAGAAAATATGTTACATCGCTTAAATAGAAAATTTTGTTAAGGAACCTATATATTTTAGTTTATCTTCCACATAT
>CAZKAY010000003.1:0-15213 GCA_964550975.1 uncultured Thermoproteales archaeon
AGTAAAAAAGTAGCCAACTAGAAATGGCATACATTTATCATAAATAATCTACACTGCTATGAAATATAAAACTTTTATTTTAAAGGATTTTTATTTCAATACTAAGAATACATAAAATGATTATTGTGCTAATTAAATGTAGTTATTTTGTAGAGTAACATTCTTTCGGATATTTCCCACTTTTTATATATTCTTTAAAATGAATTAAAAATTTCGGACCTTGAGGACAGTTTTCTATAAACTCTATTAATTTGCTAATTTTGTTAATAGTTTCTTCATGCAAAAAGTGTTCCATGCTACATGCTTCGATATCAGCTATATCTTCCTGAACGCCCAGTATATTTATTAAAAATTCTCTTATTCTATTATATTTCTTCATTAATTTCTTGGCAATTTTTTTACCTCTAGGAGTTAAATTCACGTATCCTCTTTTTTCATATTCGATGAGCCCCATTTTTAATAATCTATTGAGAGACGCTGTTACACTAGGAGGCTTCACATTTAACAATAATGCTATGTCTTTAACCCTTACGACTCTTTTTC
Source organism: uncultured Thermoproteales archaeon (assembly GCA_964550975.1). Classification (GTDB taxonomy): domain Archaea; phylum Thermoproteota; class Thermoprotei; order Thermofilales; family B9-G17; genus CAZKAY01. Next base: position 544 of record CAZKAY010000003.1, read on the forward strand.
TCTTACTTAAAATGTATATAGCTTTTATATACTCCTCCATACTTCTAGTATAACGTATTTCTATACTCCTAGTAGACATTTATTTCACATATAATAATCTTAGTTTCCTATATATTAATATATTCTCTTAATAACTTAATAAAAAAGAGGCGGCCCAAAATGTTTCTAGCCTCAAATTTTTCCCAACACCTTATCCTTAAGCATTTCGTTCAACTTAATTGATATCAGCTTTTCCTAAAATTTAGAGCCATAAATTAATATAAGTAAACCCTAATATATTTTGGACGGTTTCAATAAAAAGAAATTAAATATATTAATTCGATGTTAATTGTTATGAAAAATTAAAAATGTTGCTTCAAAAACTCCCGTCTTCTATTACTAACCTGTATCCTAAAAGCTTTGAAAGCCATTTAATCTCCTTAAACCAGTCACCATAATATAAAACTCTATGCCAACTGTGTTGCCAATTATCTATAAGACTCTGGCCATCTTTAATCTCCACAACTATTTTTGTTCTACAAGCTAGTTCACGTTCCACATGTCCCCTAATCCTACCTCTCAATACTAACATTCTATTTTCATCTGGAACGATTTTTACAATAGTACCGGGACCAAAATAACTACTCAATACTTGAACAGATACACCTCTATCATCCTCTGCATGTGTTTTAAGAATATATGGCTCATTTTTTTCTTTAAATCCATATAGTCTTGTGGCGGATACGCAGTGTGCATATATAGCTAAATTGGTAGATGTATCTATGGCTGGCTCTGAAAGAAATCCAGGTCTATCAGCTATTTCTTTCATAGCTATTTTAGTTAAAAGAGAATTTATATCGGTTTCACATGCAGACATAATTTTACCTTCATCATCGAGTAGAGAAAATGCTATACATGGATATACATCAATTTTTCTGCTATAAAATCCTCCTAAACAGTCGATAGTTACGCCATTTGCATTATATTTTTCTGCTAAAATCTTTAATGCATAATATGCTTTTACACTTTTAATTAATTCTTCTCTATTTATTCCAACTATTTTTTCAGCATTCAAAGATATTTTCTCCAACATTTTTTTAACATTATTTTCATCGATATTTTTCATTTCTTCTTTAAGCTCTTCAAATCCTATTAAAATAACTTTAAACCCCAGCTTTCTGTATTTTTCAATATTTTTCTCTAAAGTTTTGTCTCCTATAACTAGGATTGTAGAATTTTTTATAGAATGATACGCTTTAATTACTTTAAAAGCTTTTTCTATATCATTCCAATCGCTAGATGAAACAATAAATCCTCTAACTCCATTTTTACGAAGATTATGTGAATGAGTTATCATCCCAGCATATCCCCATAAAAGGGGATCCGAAATAACTATTGTAGGAATTTTTTTCATGATTTTTTCAGCACCATGCCAGCCACTGGATAAATGAAATATTACAGTAGCAATCTCATTCTCTACGCCTACTTTTTCCACAATTCTATCTATTTCATCCTCACTTTTCACCCAATCCCAGCCGACAAACCTTATCTCTGGAAACCGTTTTAAAAGAAAATTTTTTATTAAACTGATTCTTTCCTCAGGATTAAAGTATATGTTAGGCCATTTCGGAAGACCTTTAGGCTTACCCCAGAAAACTATTCTCACAATAATGCTTTTATTCTCCAATCTATCACCTAATCTAAGTATGTCTTCTTTACATTAATATTTTTTCTGATTTTTAAGAGACAGTCCAAGATGTTTAATAGGAATTCGCTTATATATTGCTCTAACAATTATCAAATATACTTTATTTAAGGGGTTATCTGGAGAATCATCGTATTAATATATTTTCCACTAATGTTTTTCGAGAAGCAGTTCATGTAATTCTGCAACACTATTAATAAGCTTATTCTCATCATCGATATTTCAATCAATTTTTGTCCATTAAATTTTAGCTTTATAATGAAGATATAATAAATATGCTACAATGATGTAGGGGTTAATAATAAGTATAATATTTTAATAACCGTTTTTGTTAAAAATAATATATGGCTAACTATATTTCGATTGATGTGGGTGCTGAAAGCGGTAGAGTTAGCCTAATATCGTTTAGGGATGAAAAAATATATTTAAGAGAGATATATCGTTTTCCAACTGGAGGAACTTTTCTTCCAGTAAACGGAAGAGAGGCATTTGTCTGGAACATTGTTCGATTTCTAGACGAAATTTTAAATGGATTAAAAATGTCTAAAAACTTTGGGGAAATAAATAGTATAGGTATAGATACATGGGGTTTAGATTTTGCTCTATTAGATAGAACCGGTATGCTTATATCACTTCCATATCATTATAGGGATTTGCGGACAGAAGGCATGATGGAATATGCATTTAAAAGGGTTGGTAAAAAATATATTTATGAAAATACTGGTATCCAGTTTATGCAGATAAATACACTTTATCAACTATTATCAATGGTTGTAAATAATTCTCCCCTGCTAGAAATTGCCGAAACATTTCTAATGATACCAGATCTATTTAACTACTGGCTTACTGGAGTAAAGGTATGTGAATTTACAGATGCAACCACAACCCAATTCTATAATCCATTCAAAAAGTATTGGAGTATAGAGTTGCTTGAGAAGCTTAATATACCTACAAAAATTTTTCCAGAAATAGTTGGACCTGGAACAATATTGGGGGATCTTAGAGAGAGTGTTTCAAATAGAATCGGATATAATGTTAAGGTTATTGCAACAACCAGTCATGATACGGCTTCAGCTGTGGCAGCTGTACCTGCTGCTAACAAAAATTTTGCATATATAAGTTCGGGTACATGGTCTCTTGTCGGAGTAGAAGTTGATAAGCCGATTGTAAATGAATTATCGTTTAAATATAATTTTACAAATGAGGGTGGATACAACTATACATATAGATTTCTAAAAAATATATCCGGTCTATGGCTTATACAGGAGCTTAGAAAGGAATGGTATATAGATAATAGAATTATAAGTTATCCGGAAATAGTTAAAATAGCTGCTGAGAGGAGAGCTTTCCAATACTTCATCGATCCAGATTATAAGGAATTTATATTTCTATCAAATCTAAAGATGTCCGAGAGAATTATAAGATATTGTAAAGAGACTGGACAGAAATCTCCTAAAAATCTTGGAGAAATCGCTAGAACAATATTCGAGTCTCTTGCCTTTAAATATAGATGGGTCATAGAAAAAATAGAGAAGATAATTGGTAGGAGGATAGATACTATACATATTGTTGGCGGGGGATCTAAAAATACTTTATTAAATCAACTAACATCCGATATTACTAGAAAGACTGTGATCGCAGGACCGTCCGAGGCAACTACTATTGGAAATGCAGTTGTCCAAATGATTTCAATGAACGAGATAGGAGATTTAAAGAAGGCTAGAAAAATAATCTCAAATTCATTTAAACTTCAAAAATATACACCTATAATTGATGAAAATATTGTGGAGGAAGCATATACGAAATGGCTTGAGAAAACAGGTATAAAAGTATTTTAGTCATCTTATCCAACTATAAATTGGGGATCATATGAAGATTACTCGTGAAAATCTTAAGCTTTTAGAAACAAAATATAAAGGTTATCTTGAAGGAAAAACTCTGGACGAATTCTTTAAAGAATATGATATAAAGTTTGCTGCAGGACATTGGGCTGCAGGAGACTTTCTAGACAGATTCGCGACAAAGGGATATTTTCCCGAATTAAAAAGCGATATTATTTCTCAGTTAAATAGAGTTGCAGAAGCAGGTATAGAGGGTGTAGAATTCCATGATGTACTATTCTTAAATCCGGATAATACTATAGATGATGATAAAATAAATTTAGTGAAGGAATATCTTAGAAAACTCAAATTAAAGCCAACAAACATGAATATTAATCTATGGACTGATCCTAAATGGAAGATGGGTGGAATAGCGAATCCAATTAGGAAGGTTAGAGAAGAAGCTTTAGAGATAGCTTTACAAGCAGTAGAAATTGCTAAGAAGGTTGGATGTGAAAGCGTAAATCTATGGCCTGGTTCAGATGGATGGGACTATAATTTTGAGGCAAATTATGGAAAAATTATTGAATGGTTTATTGAGGGATGTAAGGCTATAAATTTAAAGGCAAAGAAATATGGTTTACGTTTCGGTGTTGAAGCCAAGCTACATGAACCTAGAGAGGGAAATATGATTATACCTACAACACATATAGCGGCTTTCATAGCATATAAGATAAACGAAGAATGTGGTGGAAGAAACATGGGTGTAACAATAGACTATGGACACGAGCAAATGTATGCAAGTGAACCTGCCGCAACAGTATATTTTCTATATAAACTAGGTGTACCTATAGCAAATATACATATTAATACAGCTAAGCTTCACAGTAATGATGAGGATAGAGTTGCAGGTACAGGAGATATATGGAGGCTTGTAGACTATTTATATGCACTGATAGATACCAACTATGGGGGATGGATAGGTGAAGATCAGTTTACCTATAGAATGGATCCGGTAAAGGCGATGAGATTATCCAGAGAGTTCTTTGGAAATCTTTTCAAAAAGGCATTGAAAATATATTTGGTTAAAGATAGGTTAGAGGAGGCTAGGAGTAAAGCAGATCAGGCAGAAATATTGGAGATAGTTAAAAAGATAATGTTAGGATAAATAAATCTTTATAAATACTTTATTTAATATTTATTTATCAATTCTATATAGTTGATATAATGGTTGAACAACCATTTAAACATATGAGATTGGCTCCTAAAAGTTATACAAATATAACTGAAAGTGTATTAAAGAAGGCTAAGACGAGGATTGTTCAGGTTAAGGCTAGGGATATCAGGGCTAAAAAGAAAAGAGAGTTAAAATATATAAAATATATTTTTGAGAGAACGGTCACTAAGATTAAGAAGATCTATACATCTATACCTAGAATTGATAACCTGCATCCATTCTACAAATCACTTGTGTCATTGATAGTAGATGTAGACAGGTTTAGAATGGATCTAGCTATACTTAAATCCTCTACAGAGGTTTTAAACAAAATTTTAAGAGAAGAGTCTAGGAAAATTCGTAGAGCGAAAACGATTACCGAGTTAAGGGAGATTAGAAAAGAGGCTATTGGAAGATATTTCTCTGTAATGAAGAGAATGGATGATATTTTAAATAGGGTGAGGGGAATGCAGCTTAAATTGATAAAACTACAGGCGATAGACCCAACCCTAATTACAATAGTTGTAGCAGGACCACCGAATGTAGGCAAATCGTCATTTGTAAGGGCCGTATCCAGAGCAAAGCCTGAGGTTAGAGAATATCCATTTACAACAAAATCTATCATGATTGGACATATATTTAAAAACGGCTATAAGATACAGATATTAGATACACCTGGATTACTTGATAGACCATTAGATAAGAGGAATCCAATTGAAATGCAATCAATAATATCTATAAAATATCTTGCCTCAATAGTACTAGTATTATTAGATCCAAGTGAGACATGCGGATATCCAATAGACTATCAATTAAATGTATTATACGATATATGGAGCATGTTTAAAAACATACCTATAATAGTTGCATTAAATAAGATAGATTTAAATATAGATAGGGAGAAGATAGATAAGATTAAAAGTCAAATCGTTGAAAAGACAGGGATAAATGAAGTCTATACTGCATCGATTGAGAAAAAAATAAATGTGAATAAAATTTTACGAGTAATATTAGATAAAATACGTGTAATATAGGTATCCAGTATAGAGAATAAACATATTACATCCTTTCTTCTTTATAATAATATTACTTAATATGTATACTACATCTTCCGTATATTTTATCTATGGTTACTGTTAAAATGCCATCATTATGCTCTACATTTTTAAGTACACAGTTAATAGTTTCTATACGTCTAAAGGTTTCTATGAAATATATTTTTAGAATCCAGGTCTTAGTTGAAGGTGTTAGAGAAATATCCATTCCATTATTTACAACAACATTTATGTTAACCTCTTCTCCATCAAAGAAGTATTTAAATTCAGCCTTATCAAACACATATATTTCTAAGATTATTTTATCATAATTTCTTTCACCAACATAATTCATTGGATCCGTATATGGGATTATACTATTTTCACGAATATAGATGGGAATTTTATCTAAAGAATATTTTTCTTTAAACCATTCTCCACCATCCACGATTTTCTTTGACCACCAGTTAATCCATTTACCTTTAGGTAGATAATATTCTACCTCTTCATTTTCACTAAATATTGGTACAATAAGCATATTTGGTCCAAACATATACTCTAAATCAATATTCCAAGTATTCTTATCATCCTGAAATTCTAATATAAGGGGTCTAACAATAGGAATTCCTTTAAGTATAGCCTCGTATGCACATGAATAAATATATGGTAATAAACTATATCTCAGCTTATCAAATTTAATGAATATTTTTAACGCTTCTTCACCATACTCCCATGGTTCTCTAGGAGACGTACCATGACATCTAGAATGTGATGAAAGTAGACCCCATTGACTCCAGCGAATATACAGTATTGGACTAGGTTTTTCACCCTGGAATCCACCTATATCATGACTCCAAAATAATGCTCCCGAGAGAGAATAGCTTAATCCACCTCTAAGGACCGAAGCCATATCCCTAAATGTACTATGAGAGTCGCCACTCCACTGTAAGGGAATTTTCTGTATACCGATACATCCCGGACGTCCCCAGACCACTGCCTCGCCATAAAATTCTTTTATAGCTTCATATACCGTAAGTTGATAGTAATATGCGTATAGATTATGCATAGAGATTCCATTTAACCCATTATAAAAGACCGAATTTTCTGGTACTGCATCACCCATATCTGTTTTAAATATTTTTGCACCTAGAGACATAATCTTCTTATGCTTTTCCTTATACCATTCTCTCGCATCCGGATTTGTGAAATCAATCAATGCAACCTCGTTTCTAACAAAATCACTTATATGTATAGTTTTTCCTTCTCTGTCTTTTATAAAAAAGTTATTTTTAACACCTTCCATATACATCTCTGTATTCTTAGGAACATATGGTTGCTCCCATAAGCATACCTTAAATCCCATTTCATTAAGCAGTGAAAACATTTCTCTTGGATTTGGAAAATCTTTATAGTTCCACTCAAAAATACAATATTTTTTATCTCTCACCCATAGCGGATCTATATTTATTACATCACATGGAATCCCGTATTCTCTAAGCTTTCTAGCAACGTTAATTACTTGCTCTCTATTTCTATACATACATCTAGACATCCATAATCCAAAAGACCATAAAGGAGGTAAATCAGGCTTACCGATTATCTCATTATATTGTTCAAGAATATCTTTAAATAATGGTCCATAAAAAACTATATATTCGATATAGTCCTGCCAAGCCATGAATGATAGAGAATTATACGAGTATTCACTTCCAACTTCAAAAACCATTTTAGATCCTGTTAAAACGAGCAAGCCGTATCCAGATGTAGAAAGATAGAAGGGGATGTTCTTATAACTCCTATCGCTTGAAGTTAGTGTTGTATCACAATTCCATAGAAGAAAGCTTTGCCCCCTTTTATTTAAAGACCCGTATCTTTCACCCAGTCCATAAATAGTTTCTGATGGTTTTAATGCGATGCTCTCGAAAAAACGTTTTTCTCCATTAGCAATCTTATATCCTAAAGGATATACTGGGAAAAGTCTATTTTCACCTTCGACATATTCTTCAAAAAATGTTTTACCATATTTATCTTTAATAGATATTTTGAATGGGCTTCTATCTACAACTATAGTTATCTCTCCGCTTGAAAAGTATATTCTATTTTCCTCCAACCTCATCTCTGGTCTAACGTCTTCCAAATAGATTTTCTCCATATAGGGTTTTTTAATAAATTCTCCTGGATATTTGGGATATGCTCTTATTAAAACAGATTTTTTACCTATAAAAAATATTTCTATAAAAATTTTATTTCTATTATTCGTTTTAACCTCTAGTAGAAGCTTATTTTCGTAGACACTATAATTATTCAAATTTTTAGCATAAATATATCTCCATTTAATTATATCAAATATAGGTTCTCTATCACGTTTATGAAGATAATTTAAATAGAAGTCTACATCAACCATATATAATAGACAAAATATCCATTAAATAAGTATTATTAATGTGATCCCATTGAGACAAGCCGTACATAATATAATGAAAAAATTAGTTGAAGAAAGATATTTAGAAAATTTTAGAGATAGATTTTTAAGTAGTTTAGAGAAAGATATTCTAATTCGAGTTAAATGGGATAAAGAGATATTTTTTGTGGGGGATCTTCATGGAGATTTTACATCGCTACTAAGAATATATGAAAATTTCGTTGGAGAAAATAGTTTGACCATATTTTTGGGGGACTATGTTGACCGAGGATTTTATCAGCTTGAAACATTTCTAGGAATACTATTATTAAAGACAATGTATAGAAATAATGTTATACTACTTAGAGGAAATCATGAGTCACTTTTAATGAACAAATATTATGGGTTTATAAACACCTTGAAAAGCTATTACTATGATAGATGGATAAATATATATAAGAATCTAGTTATACCCGTCTATCTATCCCTACCTATTGCTATAGAAATAAATGTAAATAGGACAAAGTTTTTCGGAGTTCATGGAGGTATTCCCATAAACATTCCAACATTAGAGGAAATTGATAAACTACCTAGACAGCTAGATCCAGATAATCCTATATTACTTCAATTACTTTGGAATGATCCTAGAGAATATGTTGAGGAATACGATTTTAATCCGAGGGGTGAGGGAATATATTATTTTGGAAGAAATATTTTGGAGAGGTTTCTAGCAAAAAATGGCTTAAACTATGTTATAAGGGCTCATGAACCGGTAGATGGATATAAGTCGATGTTTAATGGATTACTACATATAGTCTTTACATGTAGATATTATGGAATTAGACCTAAGATATTAAAGATAGAAAATAGAAAAATATCTATAATTAAAATTTAGCTTTTTTTGCCTAAAGCTTGTTGAAGTAGATCTGTAAGCCTCTGCTTTAATTCTTCTTCACTTAATCCCTGTTCTTTTGCTTTTGTAAAGAAGTTATATATATCATCCCAATGAGTGATTAAAAGTATTGCAAGTGCTCCTGCGGCGGCTGCGCCACCATATTTAAGTATGTCATTCCAATTTATGTCGAATTTGAATAGGTCTTCCAAAAAGCCTTTTTTCTCTTCCTCTTTCTCCTCAACTTTTTCTTCAATTTTTGCTGGAGGCTTTTTACCAGTTGCTTCATATACAGCTCTATAAATATCTCTTCTTAACATCCTATAAAGTCTAGTCAACCCTATCCTTAAATCTCTTCTAAACTGTGCTGTAATTTCGTCTGCCAGTTCTCTGGCTAAAGCCTCCGCTCTTCTACGAGGAGGAGGTAGAGGGCGTCTTTCAGGAAACCATAAATCCCTTCTAGCCATATTTATCACAAAATATATTTATTTTTTCTTTCTAAAAAGTTTTAAATATATATCTATTATATCTGATATTTTTATTCGATTAAACTCTGCTAGACTGCTTTTAATCATATTATTTAAAGGTTTAAACCATTTCTCCCTTTCTTTAATCATATTATATCCATTCAATACTCCTATAATTGATCCAACTGTAGCTCCATTACAATCTGTATCTAATCCACTCATAACTGCCAAACATATCGCTTTACTGAAGTCTCCTTCACTCCATAGAATTGATGAAATAACTATTATTGCATTATTTATAGTATGTACAGGGTGATACCTATATTTTCCTAACAAGCTGCTTATTACAGTAAAATATTCCTCCTTTCTCCTATACTTCTCTAAAATATCTCTTATAGCATTACCTAATCTAGATGTTTTAGGTATATATGATAGTCCGGATAGAACTATTTTCTCAATATCATCTTCAACAAATGCTGTCGAAATCATTGCTGAAACCATCATTTCACCATATACTCCATTCTTAGTGTGGCTTAAAACGCTATCTCTATAAGCGTATTCCGATGCAAGTCTAGGATTTCCTGGACAAACGTATCCCCATGTATCAGCCCTAATCTGTGCTCCAATCCATTCTCTAAATGGATTTAAATATATAGCTGTATCTGGAGGAGATAATCCATTTACAAGATTCCTATAAGCTATTCTTTCAGCAGTATAAGTCTTATAATATGGTAAATTTAATAACCATTCTTTTCCAATATCGCTTGTCTTAAAATCTGAACCATACTTATAAAATATATGAAGATTTAGGAGAGTATAGTCTATATCATCATCTCGTTCAACATATTTAATGGTGTTTCTAGTCAATCCTATCCTATCTTTTATCTCCTCTTCTGTAAAAAATTTTTCTGGAAAATAGTTCCTTAAGGGATATTCTCCTATCTTGATCAATCTATTGATAATTTCCCTATGACTCCATCCTTCAACAGGCTTGCCGAGCATACATCCAGCACATCTACCTAAAAAACCACCCAACATTTTATCCCTAAAAACTTCTTCGCTAATTTTTTCATATACTTCAAAATATTTCTGGCTTAATGAAGATATTTCGCTCAAATTATTCGGCTCCCTATATGGATAGTCTCTCCTAAAACTTAATTTACATATTTCATCATAAATTTTCATTAAATCACTTTTATCTAATGCGTCATCAATTTTATCATTAAAATAATTTATATCAATATCATATCCCTCCTCAGACCTCTCTATAACTTCATATCTTAATAGAGATTTTAAATCCATATTATACACCATATAAATATTATCTAGCCTTAAATATAACATAGATTTTAGTTAAGAGGGAATAATATCAAATTATCAAAATCCCACTACATTGAAAGAAAGGGGTACAAAAATGTAGATCATAAAAACATATATTATTTTATTCAGGTCTTTCAACAATGAACGCTATCTTTACATTAGCTCTATATTCTATTATATCTCCATTCTTCACCTTTGCAGTAAAACCTACAACATCTACACCAACAATGTGTCTAACGGTTTTTGCAGCTTCTTTTACAGCATTTCTGGCTGCTTCCTCCCAACTATTCTTAGAAGACCCTATTAATTCAATAACTTTTACAACAGTCATATATAAGATAATTTATAAACAACTATAAAAGTATTATTAATCATCTATTGATTCTAAACATATGTATTTCTTCAAATTTATTTAAAGGTTTTTAGTCTAAGGTTTTAATTCTATATCTGTGGTAGTATGAATGATGTTTTGCGAATAGTTGATATGATTAGATACGATTTCTATGAAAGAGAGAAGGGTAAATATAGTTTCTCCAAATCTATTGAAAAGAAGGTTGAAATGGGTTTTAATGCAGAACATTTTGCATATATTAGGAGAAAGTTTGGAGGCCAGTCTTTAGATGAGTATAGAGATACTGTAAAAGTATTAAAAGAATATTTGAGATACGCTTCAGAGAAGGGTTTAAGAGTAATAGTATATTTCAATGTACATTGGTATAATCTAGATGTTGCGAAGATACATCCAGAATGGTTTCAAGTAGATTTTAATGGGAAAATTATAGATAATGTATATGGTAATGGGGTAATGTCATGTGTAAATACCCCATGGAGAGATTATTCCCTTAAAGCTATAAGAGAGATTGCAAAGGAAGGTCCATATGGAATATTTTTAGATGGACCTGCATTTAGACCAAATGGATGCTACTGTAAATACTGTAGAAAAATGTTTGAGGAAAAATATGGTATAAATATGCCTATAAAGGGTGATCTGAGAAATCCGTATCATAGATTTTTAATAGAATTTCAGGAAGATTCTATGGCTAGATATCTGAGAGATGCTTATAAAGCATGTAAAGATGCTAATCCAAATGTATTAATATATTTTAATGGAGAGCCTCTTAGACCTAACTGGGCTAGCGGTAGAAATAATAGGAAGCTTGAACCATATCAGGATTTAGTCGGGGCCGAAGGAGGATTTATATATCAAAATTTAATGGAAACACCTATATATAAGCCTGGTATGACTGCAAAGTTTCTTGAGATGGTTGCACCAAATAAGCCTAGGATAATTTTTAATGCAAGTAAACATTGTCCATGGAACAGGATACATTTAACTCCAGCCGAAATAAAAATACTTTGTGCAGAAACGTTGGCTAATGGAGCATATTATTGGTTGAGTCATGCAGTAGAGAATAGGGAGGCTGAAAAAACTTTTAGGGAGATAAATTCATGGATTATTGGTAGAGAGGATTTCTTTAAAAACACTGTGAACTATTCGAATATAGGATTATATTGGTCATATAGTACTGCAAATATTTATGGTGGAGTGGTTCCGGAAAGCGATTTTACTGGCAAAACTATTAGATTTGAGCGAGACTATATGAATAGTTTTCTAGGAGCATATGAATTGCTTGTAAGAACCTTCAATCAATTCAAGATAGTTGATTATGCGTCAAATATAGGTGATTTAGATCTACTGATTCTACCCAACTGTGCAGTCCTCTCTAAAGATGAATTGAATAAGATTAGGGAGTTTGTGAGAAATGGTGGGATATTGATATCCTCTTTTGAGACATCACTTTATGATGAGATGGGGAATAGGCTTAAAAACTTCTTCTTAAAAGATGTATTTGGTGTAGATTTTCTCGGGATAGAAGATTATGGTTTAAATGAAAACTATATAAAGCTTAATGAAAACTATTATCTACAAGCATATAGATATGTGGTCAAGGTAAATGTAACTAGTGGGGAAAAACTTGCATTAATATCTGAAAATTCTGGGGGATATTACCAGAAAATTGTTTTTAAAGGTTTCCCAGCAATAGTTGGAAACAAGTATGGTAAAGGATATTCAATATATTTTGCTGGAGACTTTTTCAGAAAATATTATAGATATAAATTTCCCAGATATATTTCATATTTCGAGAAAATTGTTAAAAAACATGCTAAGCAAATTATCTCGGTGGAAAATGCTCCTAGAAGCCTAGAAATAGTTTTAAGGAGGAGAAATAATACATTATTCATACATCTAATAAACTATACATCTGAATTAAAGAGACCTATAGAGAACATAGTTCCAATACATAATGTAGTATTAAATCTAAATATTAGTTCTATAAAAAATGTTGAGACATTGAGTGGTCAAAAAATAGAATATAGTGTGGGGGGAAATTGTTTAAAAATATTGTTGCCTAAAATAGAGGTATATGAAGTAGTGAGAGTAGAATAAAATGGTTATACAAATATTTTCCTGGAATATATGTGGATGGAAATCCATTTTATCTAAAGGCTTTACCAAATTTTTAGAGAATTATAGGCCTGATATAATATGTCTTCAGGAGATTAGAACTAGGGATATTAATATACCATTCGACCCCATTTATCTTAAATACCATATTTATATTAATCCATCTAGACGGAAAGGTTTTCATGGCACAGCTATACTTACAAAAATAAAGCCTATCAGAGTTATAAAGAAAATAGGGTTTACAAGATTTGATTTAGAGGGCAGATTTTTGAGACTTGATTTTAAAAACTTTATACTTATTAATATTTATATGCCTCATGGAGGAAGGTTTAAGGAAAATATGGATTATAAGTTGAAGGCATATGATGTATTGCTTAATTATCTGGCTGAAATAAGGAATTTAAATATTGTCTTGGCTGGAGACTTTAATATAGCTCATAAACCGATAGATTTGGCACGGCCTAGGGAGAATATGAATAATACTATGTTTACTCTTGAAGAGAGATCTAGAATAGATAAATTAGTTGAGATTGGCTTTATAGATACTTTTAGAGAATTCAATAACATGGGTGGATACTATACTTGGTGGCCTCGCAGCTATAGGGCTAGGGAGAAGAATATTGGATGGAGAATAGACTATATATTTGTATCAAGTAGATTAAGGAAATATTTGGTAGATGCTTTTATATTATCAATCAGTGGTTCAGACCATTGTCCTATAGGGATTAAATTAAGATTTGATTAAAAATATTTATTTACAGCGTATTTTAGGACGGGATCTGTAATTCTATATATCTTATCTTTTTTCTCAATGAATCCAGCATCTATCAGATTGTTTAATAGTAAGGCTAGATTTGAATCACTTATAGGTCTATCCTTTACCTCTATATAATCTTTTATCTCTATCCACGATGCTTTCTCTTTAGGTCTTTCATCGAATAGTAAACTACTACCCCTAGAAGTTACTACTAAGTGTAGAAGTTATAATAATATTTAAATATTTCTATCAGTTTGAGATCGTTCAAATTTTAGAGGGGGTTCGCTTATATTAATTTATGGGACTCAGGTTTAAGAGAATTTTATATGGAATGTGTTAGCTAGATTAATGATAGTTATGTATATGGAGTAGGCGTATCGGCTTAAATCTATTAGGTCGTATATTGCAATCCAAGCTGGCACAGCTAATCAAGCTATTAATAACAATTTCTCAAATATATTGGCTCAACATTTCGAACAGCCTCTTTTAGTCCCATAAATTAATATAAACAAATTCTCCTAACATTTTGGACGGTCTCTCGGGAAGTTAAGGATTTCGATTTATGAGAATTAATTCTCGAAGAAAATGGATTATTAATAAGCAGTATAGTTT
>CAZKAY010000003.1:15313-39821 GCA_964550975.1 uncultured Thermoproteales archaeon
GATTTATGAGAATTAATTCTCGAAGAAAATGGATTATTAATAAGCAGTATAGTTTTACTAAATATAAAAGTAAAATTTATTTTTTAGTCTTACTTAACGTTATATGGTGGAAAAATGGAATACGTTTTACGTGTATCGAGTAAGGGTCAAGTCGTTATACCAGCTGAGGTAAGAAGAAAGTTTAATATCAAGTCTAAGGTTATCCTGAAGATAGAGGATGAAGAAATTAAATTAATACCATTTATGGACTTAAAAGATGCATTTGGATTAGACGGAGATAAGATGATTGAAGTAGCAAAGTCACTATTAGCAGATAAAGAGAGGGAAATAAAACTTGAAAAATAAATTTATAATAGACGCTGGGGCTCTAGCACTTTATTTTGCAGGAGATGAAAGAATAAAGAAATACTTCGACAATATATTCACTGGAAAATCAGAAGGATATATCCTAGAAATAAATCTAGCTGAATTTTACTACAAAACAGCTGAGATACTAGGCCTAGAAACAGCAGAAGTTAGATATAGAATGATAAGAAATTCAGATATAAAACAAATATCTACATCTAAAGAAGCTACTAAAGAAGCGGCTATAATAAAGCTGAGGAACAAGGATAAATTATCATTAGCAGACTCTTTCCTCATAGCAGAAGCCAAAATACTAAAAGCAACTATACTAACAACAGATAAAGCAGTAAAAGAAATAGCAAAAAACAAAGCTATATATTTCAAAATAAAAAATAAAAAATCATAATTGAAATAGATAGAACATACATACTATTAATATTAAATTCTAGGATAAACTCTGAAGATAGTCTATATAATCTTAATAGAAAATATTAAGATTATATATGGATTGTAAATTGGACGGTCTCTGTCAGTTAAAGTGGATTATTAAATCAGCAAGGCATCTAGTTTAGAAGAGAATAAATATCTTAACTAGAGTATTTTATTCGGGATATTTATGGATGCAGTGAGATTGGGAAGAGATTTGGAGAAAATTGTTGAGGGAGATGTTTATTGGGATAGGGTTATGAGGGCGCTTTATAGTACAGATGCATCTATTTATGAGGTTATGCCTTTAGCAATAGTTTTTCCTAAAAATGTTGGAGATGTTATAAATGTTGTAAAATATGGGTATAGGAATGGGGTTTCGATTCATGCTAGAGGTGCTGGGTCAAGTCTAGCTGGACAGGCTATTGGTAGTGGAATAATATTGGATTTCTCTAAATATATGAATAAGATTATTGAGATAAATGTTGAGGAAAACTATGTTTGGGTTGAGCCTGGAATAGTTATGGAGAAGTTAAATGAGGAGCTTAAAAAATATGGTAAATTCTTTCCACCGGATCCAGCTTCATCACATTTCTGTACAATTGGAGGTATGATTGGAAATAATGCTAGCGGTATGAGGTCTGTAAAATATGGGAATACTATAGATTATGTAGAAGAATTAAAGGTTGTATTGTCTAATGGAGATATAATTTTAACTAAACCCATAGATATAAATAGTAGTTTATTTAAGGAAAAGCTTAGTTTAAATACATTTGAAGGAGAAATATATCGTGAAATCTATAAACTTTTTAGAGAAAATAGGGATTTGATCTTTAAATCCATGCCTAGGATTAAGAAGAATGCAAGTGGATATCGTATAGAATATTTGGTTAAAAATAATTTATTTAATCTATCAAAGATATTCGTTGGATCTGAGGGTACTCTAGGTATAGTTGTTGCAGCGAAACTTAGGATAATAGATTTACCTAAGAAGAGAGGATTGCTTGTAGCATACTTTGATAGCTTAGAAGGGGCTACAAAAAGTATACTCACATTGCTAAAATATGGTCCCTCAGCATTAGAGATAATGGATAAAAAATATATAGATCTGGTTAGGACCCATTATGACTATATGAGGGAGAGGATTCCCGTCGAAACAGAATCTATATTAATTGTAGAATTCGAGGGTGAAAATGAGTGGGAGCTTAAAGAAAAACTAGATACTGTTAAAGACCTTTTAGGAGAGCCTGATATGGCATTTAATGTTGAGATAGCCTTAGGTGAGGAGGAGAGGGAGAATTTATTCGAAGTTAGAAGGGCTGCGATTCCAATAATAAATAAGACTAGAGGATTGAGGAAATATCCTGCATTTATCGAAGACCTTGTGGTTCCTCCGGAGAAGCTTCTAGATCTCATTAAAGGTATGTATAATATTCTTGAAAAATATGGATTAGATACGATAATATTTGGACATGCTGGTCAGGGAAATATTCATACACATCCACCTATAAATCTTAAGGATCCAATCGATATTGATAGAATGAGAACTGTATGTAAAGAAATCTACAGGCTTGTAGTAAGGCTTGGAGGAGCGATTAGTGGGGAACATGGAAACGGTAGGCTTAGAACACAATTTATGAAGATGGAATATCCGGAGTTGCTTAATATATTTCGAAGAATCAAAAAAATATTTGATCCCAGAAATATATTGAATCCGGGTCCCAAGATAAATTATGATGATTACTATATGGTGAGTAATCTAAGATATGGTTTAGATTATAATGTCAAGCATAATGTATTGAAAACTATGCTTAATTTTAGGCCCGGGGAATTTGAGGAAGAGATTGAAATGTGCCATGGATGTGGTAAATGTAGGACTCTAACAAATGTGCTAGCCATATGTCCAGCATTTAGAGCAACTCTAGATGAAAGATATACTCCTAGATCAAAGGCAAATTTATGGAGATGGATTATAAAGGAGAATGGCTTAAACCTGGATACATTATATTCTATCCAATCAATGATAACGATGTTTGATGGATGTATTGGATGCAATTTATGTTCGATTGAATGTATATCTGAAATAAATATTCCGAAGCTTGTCAGAGAGGCTAGGACTAGAATTGTATCTAAAAATGGGTTAAAGGAGCCCTATAATATAATATCGGATGATAAAATGTTTATTAAAATGCTTGGTTCAGAGAATATAGATTACATTAAATATAATATTCATAGTGGATTTAAGCTGCCTAAAATATCTAGGGAAAGCTTTATAGACTGGTTTAATAGAAATATCGGTGTATCTGATTTTAAATATATTTTACTTATAGACTATAATTTAAATTACATCGAACCCGAGTTAGGTAAAGTATTGTATCATATATTTTCTAAAATTGGATTAGGCTTTAAGCCAGTTTATAGAAATCTATATTATTATTCTATAGCATATGGTAATTGGAAAAATTTTTATGATAAAATTGTTGAGAATAAGAATATTTTATCAGATTTTATTGAAAACGGGTATGCTATAATTGTATTAGAGTTAAATACATTTATAGCGTTAAAGAAATATTATCAAGAAATATTTGGAGATTTCGTAGAGATAGCTAGAAATGTATATGATGTATCTCAAATATTATTTGATAGAAATATTGTGAATATGTTTAGTAAACTTAATGTAAAGACTGTATATCATAAGCCATGTAGGTCTAAGCTATATAAATTAAAGTACATTGATTTGCTTAAAAATATTCTAGGATCAAATTTAACGATCATGGATGAATATTGTTGTGGTATGGGTGAGTTCTATGGAATATTTAAAAAATATTATGAAAGATGTATTAATGTAGGTAAAAATATTTTTAAAAAGATTGATGAAATAGGTCCGGAATATATTGTAACTGAATGTGAGTTAGGTAGATACTGGTTTAGAAATAAATATAATATTAATATCGTACATCCAATAATATTATTAAGGGAATCCATGAGATGATAGTATGTATTTGAAAATCCCGTATATGGATAGCTTTCAGGAAGTTGAGGTAAGTGATAAAAATATTTTGAAGATAGTTTATCCAAGTAAAGTTGAGGAGCGAAATGAGAGAGCATTGATGATAAGTTCTATAAATACTCCTATAAACTCGCTTACATTATCCCAATTTGTAAAAAATCATGATAAAATACTTTTAGCTGTAAATGATCAGACGCGTCCAACACCTACAGAGAGAATGCTTGATCCAATAATGAATATAATTGAGGATAAAATCTATAGGGTTATCGTTGCTACAGGGACTCATAGACCTCCGCATGAAGACGAGTATAGGAGATTTTTTGGAAAATATTATGACATACTTATGCCTAAAACAATCTATAATGATGCTAAGAATGACGGAATGATATATATGGGTAAAACTTCTCGAGGAACACCTATAAGGGTTAATGAAATAATCAGTGAGGTTGACGGACTAATTGCATTAAATTCCGTTGAACCACATTATTTTGCTGGATTTACTGGTGGTAGGAAGAGTATTATACCTGGTTTATCGGCCTACAATTCTGTTGAAAAGAATCATAGTCTTGCATTAAGTCCGGATGCAAGGTCTTTAAAATTAAGGGGTAATCCCGTGCACGAAGATATGGAGGAGTATGCATTAAAGGTGTCTAGGGAGATAGATATTTTTTCGATAAATGCTGTATTGGATGGTGAGCATAGAATATATGATGTATATTCTGGTGATATTATAGATGTATTATATCCTGCAGCTGAGGTATCTAAAAAAATATTTGTGACATATGTTGAGGAAAAAGCGGATATAGTTGTATCTGTAGCACAGCCTCCATTAGATATAAACCTTTATCAGTCTCAAAAAGCATTGGATAATGCTAAACATATTGTAAGGAAGGGTGGAATAATAATCCTAGTGTCTCCATGTCGTGAAGGTATTGGTCCGAGAAATTTCTTCGATCTCCTCAGTAGTGCTGAAAATCCTAAAGACGTTTTTGAGAAGATTAAGGCTGGATATAAGCTTGGTTATCATAAGGCTGCTAAAATGGCCGAAATATTGATGGAAAATGATGTATATATTGTATCTAATTTAGATGAAAATGTTGTCAAGAAAACGTTTATGAAACCATTTAGGAACATTAGAGATGCAATAAATACTGCATTGGAGAATGCTGGTGGAGATGCAAGAATATTATTTATGATGAATGGAGGATTATCTATACCTCTACCTAAATGAGCTGATTAGATGAGTATAAAAATATTTGTTACAGGTAGACCTGGTATAGGTAAGACGACACTAGTATCCAGAGTTGTTAAAATAATTAGACAAAATGGATATAGTGTCGGTGGAATAGTTACAGAGGAATTTAGGGAGAAGGGTGTTAGAAGGGGTTTTAAAATAATAGATATAGGGTCTAATAAGACGGGGGTGCTTGCTGGCGTAGATTTAAATATAAATGGTCCTAGAATAGGTAAATATATTGTAAATCTTATAGACTTAGATAATATTGGTGTAAAGGCTATAGAAAATGCTGTTAAGTATAGTGATTTAATAGTTATAGATGAGATTGGACCAATGGAACTTTATTCAGAGAAATTTAGGAATATTGTTTTAAATATAATGAATATGGATAAACCATTGCTAGCTACTGTTCACTGGAGAATTGGTTCAAGAAGATTTGGTAAAAGAATTCTCTCCTATCCAAATATAAGGATATTTAAACTTACATTATATAATAGAGGATATTTGTATAAAGATATAGCTGAAATTTTTCTAAGATACCTGAGAGAAAGATCCTCCAGTGAATAGATTTTTTATTGGTTTTAAATCATTTTTTCTAACTATTAATGGTATCCATAAAAGTATGGGTGTGCTTACCTCAATATCTTTATATTTAGGCTTAATAGTAATTGTTTTCATTAAATCTGATATAGAATATGTTTTTCTAACCTCCATTATCTTTAAATTCATTTCATTTCTAAGCTCATCTAATTGGATTTTAAGTTCAGCAATTTCCTTTGAAATTCTCTTAGACTCTTCCTCCTTTAATTTAATTTTACTTCTAATGCTTTCAACAGATGTAAGCCTTCTTCTAAGAGATCTTCTCAGCAGTATGGAGGAAAATATTTCTATTCCACCTAAACCTATTTGATTTTTAAGTGAAGATATTTCTGCTTGAAGTTTCTCTAATCTAGCAGTTTTAGATGCAATTTTATTTCTAATAGAATCTATTCTTCTTCCATATTTTTCTCTAACACTGTTCTCCTTTTCACGTATAAATCTATATATATCATTACTAACTCGTTTGATAAACTCGTCCTGAGACTCACCTGGTTTAGAATATATATTAAGTTTTCTAATATAATATATGTTTATAGTAAATGTTTGGCGTAGGAATTGTTTAAACTTTCTTTCAAGCGATGTAATAAATCTTTTTCTCTGAAAATTGTTTGGAATATTTATGAATGCAAAACTTTTATCCCAGTCTGATAAAAATACTTTCATATCTAATTTACTTGAATCTATATCAAATATACTTGTATTGTTAAAATCGCTTATACTATAGTTTTCCTTTAAATCAAGAAATGCTTGATAGGTCTTAGAAATATATATGTCTGCTTTAGCTAGACTTAATTCTACGCGTCCTTCAAGCACAAGTACTGGATAATATATCTTTAATCCTCCCTCTACTTTATCTCTATATAGCACTGGTAGAAAATATGTTAAAACGTTTGATGGAACTTCTGGAGGAATGTTTGTAATATTTTTAGATATGGCTGGCTGTTTAATACCCACATATCTTTGCTCATATATCTTTAATCCTTTACTTAGTTTTCGTATCTCATTTAGCGTTAAAGGACCTCTGAGATAAGATAAAGCCCATCTAGTCTTAAATACATATGGAACATTTTCATGAACATTATGTAATAAAAATACTCTTTTACCTAGAGATGATATAATTCTAGATATGGTTTTTACATCTAGTAATGTGCCTGCAGTATCTGTAGCATATTTTAATCCATCCATAACCCTATTTTTATCATTCTCAGTTTGTAGTCTTCCTATCATCCATATACCTGCATTGGATAGAGCCTTATAATCGATATCGACTGGATTTTGTGTAGATAAAACTATTCCGACACCGAATGCTCTTGCTTGTTTTAACAATAATAATAGAGGTGACTTTGAAGGCGGGTTTCTCGGATATGGGGGGATGTATCCATATATTTCATCAAAATATACCATCATTCTGAGCCTTGATGTACCACTCTTCCTAAACATCCAGTCATATATATTTCTAAGAATAAGTGTTACAATAAACATTTTCTGACTCTGATCTAGATGAGCCAGATAAAATACGATGATCCTCGGCTTACCTTTAGGAGACCATAGGATTTCATCAAAGTCGAGTGAGAGGCCTGTAAGCCAGTTTTTAAACGTAGGTGATGCAATAATCCTATTTAAATCTATGACAAGCTGTCTTCTCTCTCTTTTAGACATAAATATATCTATATCTACTGCACCAATCTTCTGAAATGGTGGCTGAACAATATACGCTAAAAGCTTTGTAAAATCTATATCTTCCCCTCTACGCCACAAATATTCTAAAATATTTGAAATCAATACATGTTCATTACTTTCAAGTGGATCCGGATTCTTACCAGCAAGACTTAGCAAAGCAGAAACGATATTACTTATTCTACCCAACAGTATTTCTTCATGTTCATCCCAATTTAATCCCTTAGGAATATTTAGATCATGAATAATTGATACAGGTATACCTGCTTTACTCCCAGGAGTAAATATAAGTATCTCAGAGTTTTCACATATCCTTCTAATCTTATCCAATTTTTGTCCACTTTTAACTATCCCATTCCGCCATATTTCAGAAATCCTTTTAGCATACTCCTCTATACTCATATTTTTGCTCTCAGCCTCCTTTACATCAATCCATGGGAGAAATTCCTCTGGAGATAGGTTTGGAAATCTTAGTGCGATGTTTACCGCATCACCCTTAGGATCAATGACAATTATAGGTATATTATTTAAAATAGCTTCCTCCATTAAAATTATTCCTGCACCAGTTTTACCTGAACCAGTCATACCTATAATAACAGCATGGGTAGTTAAATCATCGGGATCAAGTAGAAGCTTTTCACCAATAGGCCTTAAAGTATTTATATCATATTTTTCTCCCAGATAAAAATCAGCCAACAACTACACCTAAATAATATGTATAAAACAGTTAAATAAGATTTTTCATCAATAAACTATTATAATAATGTTATGGTAAAATCTTTACTATAATTGTTGTAGCAATACTTACTATTATACTAAATAGACTAACCATAATCACCTTAAAAACATAATCTAAACGCTTACTAATCTCATCTATCTTCCCCTCCAGAACACCGATTCGAGACTCCAAACTATTAATCCTATTTTCGAGCATGCTTATCCTATTTTCAAGTTTTTCAAGATCCTCTTTTGTTGCAATATCTCTTATAATAGCATTTATAAGTGCAAGCCTTATATTAGGTTCAATTATAAGTAGTTCTGCAAACCTTTTAACGGCATCAGGGTTTTCCTCAAAAAGTTTTACGATTATATCTGCAGTAATTTTAAAAGGAATTTTTTCAATAATAATTGTCAAAACTACACCCAGAATATATTTTCTTAAAATATTTATATATCTTACTTTATCAATATCTCCTCATATCTATTCGTTGAATCATTATATAATTCAATTATCCATCGAAGATCTCTGTTCTCCACAAATGCTGTAATTCTAATAATTATATATGTATACTTTATTTCTCTAAGCTTATTCAATACTTCATTGAAAGATATATATTGATTTAAATCTAGAATCTTGGATACACGGTCTATTGTATCGTCAAAAATTTTCAATACAGCTTTTTCTTCAAAATTTTTCTCTCTACGCAAATTGATTAATCTTTTAAAAATATCTTCAAGCTCTGCGGGAAGCTTCAACAATTTTATTGCATCTAATATAGATTTATTTGAAGTTAAAAATACATTATATTCCTTACATATAAGCCATCTAAATGCATGTCTAATAGAATGATAGAGATGGCTTATACATTCTCTATACATCTTTGAAAAATAGTCTTCCGCGGCAAGACTTAATGCAACGAGGCTAGATCTATATAGATAATCTAAAGTTTTATCAGTTATATTCAACTTATTTTCCTTCCAAAAATCTCTGATAAAGTCTTCACCATATATTATTTTAGAATCATTTTTTAATAAATGGGATAATGGATAGCCTTTATCAACTAGCATTTTTAAATCATTAGGAGTTAGGAAAACTGGACTAACCCTATATCCCGCATCTGAGAAAATATTTATAGTCTCACTAATATTTTTCTTAGATCTAACTATAAAGGCTATGTCTATATCGCTTAAACCCTCTACAAACTCTTCAGGTCTAGAGGCCGATCCAAACACTATTATAGAATATAGATTATCTTTACCAAATATTTTAAGAGCATTATCCCTTATATTCTTAAATACATTATTTAAATCCATGTCACCAACTATTAAACATTTATATCTTAATAAAATATCCATATACATCTATAAAAATATAGGGTAATAAGATGTATAAACCGCTAGATATAGCTCTCATCTCGATATTCGCTGGACTAATGTATATATTTACACTTTTACCCGGAATACCTATAGTAGGTGGGAGGGGGAAAATAGAGATAGCTGTATCACTGACACCTATATATGGTATACTTCTAGGCCCATGGAGAGGTGGACTGGCAACTTTACTGGGATTTCTTATAGCAGTAATTTCTCCACCGGGTACACCAAATATATTTTCAGCATTAATGATAATTTCTCCGACAACGTCTACAATTATATCTGGATTAATTGTTGGAAAAAAATTTTTAAAGATTGAGGGATGGGTTTTTGCATCAATTATCCAGGCATTTTTAATCTTATTATGGTACTTAAACGATATAGGTATAAATGCTCCACTATATCCAATAATACATATATCTGCACTTATTCTTCTAATATTCTTTAATAGTAGGTTGAAAAGATATTTAGATTCAAATATCTTTATAAAAAGATTTACATCTATACTCATAACAAGCTTAAACGGTATTCTCTCAGACCACATGTCTGGAAACCTTATATTTATTCATTCAATAGGATTATTTATATCTCTAAAAACTATTTCAAAATGGCTTAAAGCTTTAGGACTACCAAATATTTCATCACTATTCATGTATATGCTTCCAATATCGATTATAGAAAGAATATCTTTAACGATTCTCGCTACAACTATAGGTCTACCAATATATCTAACATTACATAAGACAAAATATTGGAAAACTATTAGAAGCCAATAATTCTATTAAAAACACTTTCTACTGGTTCTACATTTACGCCATGTTTTGAGAAAAATATTGAAATATTCTTAATATCTCTAAATAATAGTTCTCTCGCATTTGGAGCGTATATATTTACAGCAGAAGACCAATCAATCAAATATATTTTTCCATGATGATTCAAAATATTGTATTCGGATAGATCTCCATGTACAAGCTCGGCCTCATGATATAATTTATTTATATAATTAATAATATTAATATATGTTTCATATAGATTTTCTGGAGTTTTTTCTCTGAGTGATGGTGCTGGAGTAAAATTTTCGCCAATAAATTCCATTACCAATATATTTTCCTTAAATATTATAGGCTTAGGTACTGGTATACCTGCATTATGTGCTCTAATCATATTTCTATACTCCTTGCTACACCATAGAGTCGCTATTCTCCATCTAGTCTTACCGATCCTTCGAAACCTATAATCTCCTAAAATATATCTCATATGCTGTTTAAATGAGGGATTTTCAATTTGATATATTTTTAAGACAAGTTTCTCTCCTCTTGGAGATAGTGCTAGATATATTCTAGACTCCTTTCCAACGGCAATTACACCCAATAGTTGATTAACTATATTTCTTTTAAATAAATATTTTAATGCATTGATTGTATGTCTACTAAATTCTCTGCTAACTCTTTTAATCCTTCTCATAGCATTATTCTAACAAAGATATAAATATAAATATTTAGGTAAAATATTGTGGTTAACTTGGAGATAAAACCTATAATTAAAATCCATTTGAGAGCCCTGTAACATACAGCCCCACCGGAAACAAAATATATTTAGGTAGTCCGAGTTAGCTACCTTCTAGATAATAATATAATTGTATCACATAACTTTTGGACCTAATAGTCCCTGCAATAAACACGGGATGCCGGATACATCTAGAATCTATATTTCATCTGATCTCGGAAAACTTAGAAAAGTAGTATCGGAAGTTGTGGTCAGATATATATGTTAAATATATCACGTACAGCTATAATAATGCCCATAATTTTCATGAGTCAAACTATATAACATTTCATAGATTAAAATTTTAGAAGATATCTGGAAATCAACTTTATTAATAATAAATCTATATTTAGTAAATAAATATCTATTGGTGAGCTTATGGATAAAATCGATTTAATTCAACGTCCGCCTACAGAGGAAGTGTTGACAATCGATAGGTTAAAAAAATATATTGAAAACGGATTAGAGTTAAGACATTATATTGGATTCGAAATATCCGGTTTCGTCCATCTAGGTACTGGACTCATATGTATGCAGAAGGTGGCTGATTTTCAGAAGGCAGGTGTAAAGACTACAATTTTCCTCGCAGATCATCATTCATGGATAAATAGAAAGCTTGGAGGAGATTTAGATACTATTAGGAAAATTGCTGGAGGATACTTTAAGGAGGCATTAAAAATCTCCTTAAAAATTGTTGGAGGGGATCCAAGTAAAACTGAATTTATTTTGGGTTCAAGACTTTATGAAAAACTAGGTATAGAGTATCTTGAAAACGTTATAAGGGTTTCGATGAATACCACTCTCTCTAGAATTAGAAGATCTGTGACAATAATGGGTAGAAAGATGGGAGAGGCAGTGGATTTTTCACAGCTACTATATGTTCCAATGCAGGTTGCGGATATCTTTTCTTTAAATGTAAATCTAGCTCATGGTGGAATGGATCAGAGAAAGGCCCATGTAATTGCAATCGATGTTGGAAAGGAGTTTGGATATAAACCTATAGCTGTACATAATCATCTATTGATTGGAATGAATATAGATAGTAGAAGTAGAGAGAAAATACTTGAGGCTAAAAGGTCTGGTAATAGAGAATTATTTGAGGAGGGTGTTATTGATATAAAGATGTCTAAATCGAAGCCTGAGGGATGTATATTTATACATGATACTGTGAAAGATATTAGGAGGAAGATTCTAAAGGCATTTTGCCCAATGAGGGAGGTAGAGTTAAACCCTATATTAGAGATGGCTAAATACATTATTTTTAGAGATAGGGAGACCGTATTTGAAGTGATTAATAAAAAGACTGGAGAAAAAATGTGCTTTCAAAACTATGGAGAACTTGAATATTCATATAGAATGGGTAAAGTACATCCACTTGATCTAAAAAACGCGATCTCAGATGAGCTTATAAAAATACTTAAACCAGCGAGAAAATATTTTTTAGAAGGCTCTGGACGAAAATATTTAGAAGAAATGAAGTTAATAAAAATAACTAGGTGATTTTTTAAAATGGGGATATAGGTGTATAATGAAGATCCATACATTTGGATGGAGAATCTAAATGATGTTAGAGTAATTTCATTTATAGAGAGGGAAAACAATAGATTTAGAAAATATATTGGAGAACTGCCTAAAAAGCTGGAGGATAGAATTAAAAAATATATGTTTATACCTACAATAATTAAAATGAAGATATCCGATAGAGGTTATTTTTATTTAACTAAAGAAAAATCGTTTAAAATATTTCTACTTAAAAATGGGGAAAGGAAGAGGTTAATAGATTCTAATAGTCTTGGAGAAAATATTATAATAACTGATTTCTATATAGATGATTCTGGTAGATATCTTGCATATAAGTATTCTTATAGTGGTTCAGACAAGGGATTTGTGAATATACTTGATCTCGATAGTGGTGAGATAATTTATAAATTTAATGAAGACTTATACGGTTTTACATGGATTTCAGGAGAAAAGTTCTATTATATAAAGTTTTATAGAGAGAAACCTACGCCTGAGGGTGTAAGGCCTCCGGCATGCAGAGTTTTTCTAATGGAGGATGGTGTTAAAAAACTTGTTTTCGGTGAAAACTTAGAAACAAATAAATTTATCTATTTAAAGAAATCATATCATAGTTCCAAAGTATTTGCAACAGTGAAATATGGTTGGATTAGTTCTAAAGTATATGGTGGGGACATAGATGACCCATCTGAATGGAATGAAATATATGGTGGAGATTTTATAGTTTATCCAATAGAATATATTAAAGACCGATACTATCTATTATCATATGAAGGGGGAGGTTTAGGTAAAATAATTTCCATAGATGGTGAGGTTAAACCTATAGTAGAGGAATGGACATATCCTTTAAGAGATGCAACCATATTTGATGAGAAGATTATTGCAAATTATCTTATAAACGCCTCCTCCTCTCTAATTAAGTTTAATTTAGACGGTACTTTTGAAGAAAAAATTTCTCTAAGTGAACTAAGTACTATTAGAATTATAGATGCCAAGAGAAATGAAATACTACTACGTCTCGAGTCATTTACCATTCCATATAAAATATATTCTCTAGATAAGAGCGGGTTAAAATTGATTGATGGCATAGAGTTAAGTGAAAATTTTATGGTGGAGGAAAGATGGATAAAATCTAAGGACAATATAGATATACATGTATTTATAGTTAGGAGGAAAGGCGCATCTCTAAGAAAGATGATTATACATGGATATGGAGGATTTAATGTTTCTTTAACTCCAAGGTATAGTCCTTTCTCAATACCATTTCTAATGGATGGAGGAGTATTTGTTATAGCTAATATTAGGGGTGGAGGAGAATTTGGAGAAAAATGGCATAGAGCTGGTATAAGGGAGAGGAAGCAAAATGTATTTAATGATTTTATATCTGTATTGGAGTATTTTAAAAAATTGGGATCTAAAATAGTTGCTATTGGTAGAAGTAATGGTGGATTGCTTGTGGGAGCGGTTTTAACTCAGAGACCAGATTTATTGGATGGTGCAGTAATAGGATATCCAGTATTAGATATGCTTAGATATCATAAACTATATATTGGTAGAGCATGGATACCGGAGTATGGTGATCCCAATGATCCGGAGGACTATAAATTTCTTAGAAAATATTCTCCGTATCACAATGTTAGGAATATTAGATATCCACCTATCTTAATCTATACGGGATTGGGTGATGATAGGGTTCATCCAGCACATGCGTTAAAGTTTGCAGCTAGATTAAAGGATATTAATGCTCCAGTATTTCTTCGAATCGAAACACATAGCGGGCATAGCGGTGCAGTTCCTGATATTAAAGTTAAAGAATATGCAGATATACTCGCATTTATATATAAGGTTTTAAAACTCGATGATGAGGTATGAGGACGCTAATCATATTCTTATTAATCCTATCGTTATCTGGTGGAATAAATCCTAAATGGATTTTTCCTAAAGAGGGTAACGGTACAGGTGTAAATGGTTTAGACATGCCTTTAGATTCTAAATATATTGTGGCTGGAATCAGAGATACACTCTATGTTTTAAATACTTCTACGGGGAATCCTATATGGATGCTAAAGATAAATACAAATATTTCTTCACTAGATTTAAGCGAAGATGGAAGATATCTAGCCATATTTACATCAACTCATTCAATACTCTTTATAGATATTTATAGAAGGAGTATTTTATGGAATTATAGTTTGAATGAACCGCCTATATCGATGAGGATTTCAGAGAATGGAGATATGCTATCGGTTATTACATATAGAAAGCTGTATTTGTTTAAAAATATCTCTGGAAATTCATCTTATATGTATAAGATCAGCGAATACGAGTTCGATAAAAACCCTAGATTTCTATCAATGAATAATGAAAAGATAATTGTTTCTTTGGACGATGAAATCTATATGTTTAATAAAACTCTAGATAAACCTATTAGAACGCTTAAAACTAATAGCAAGATTAATGGTATAGATATTTCTAAAAACTATATTTCAATAATATTATCAAACAAATCTCTATTGTTAATGAATATAGATATGGACATACTGTGGAACAAAGTTTTAGGCGATATTCCTAGATTTATATCTATAACTAGGAATGAGAAAAGGCTTATCATAGCCACAAACCAATTTATATACATATTTGATATAAAGAATAGTTCTATGATATATAGAAGTACTTTTCTACGTAGTAGGCCTAAATGTCTATCAGTATCTTATAACGGGGATATATTTGCTGTAGGCGGCTACGCATATATATATTTCTTCTCAATAAAAAGTAGGGTACCCATATATGCATACTCATTATGTACATGTGTTTTCCCATATATATTTAATAAAATAGTTGTTTCTAGAAATGGTCAATATGTTGCTGCTGGAACAAATGGTGAAAAACTTTATCTATTTCAGCTTAAGTTTAAAAAGACTAGCTGGATAACATTATACTACAACTTTACAGATATAGGTGTAGGAGATACTATTACCATAAAGGGTGTACTTAAACCGGGATTAAAGGGAAAATATATTGGAGGCATATTGTTTGCGAATGGGGAAAGCCATGTGGTTGGAATAGCTAAGACGAATGATAATGGAGAATTTATATTTAAAATAAAGGTATTGTATAGGGACTTTATACTAAGATTTATATGGGAAGGTGATGATGAATACTTTGGATGTATTTCAGACGATATCCATATTCGTGCTAGAGAATATGCATCTTTAACAATAAATATTTCTAAAAATAATATTGCTCCAAATGAGATGGTCAACATATATGGCGAACTTTTATCTAAAAGGGGTAAGCCGATAGGAAATTCTACTATATATATTAGAATTATATTACCAAATAATAGTACTAAAAACTTTAAAGTATCTACAGATAGTAGTGGAGGTTTTTCATTAAAATATACTCCAGTAGAAGAGGGTAGATATAATGTAATTGCTATATGGAATGGAAGTAAAGACTATAAGCCTACTAAAAGCAGTATAGAAACATTCATAGTTAAAGCTAAGGCTATAGATTATACAGCTATAATTATTATAATCGCGGCCACAATTATAGCTATTATATTTCTCCTAATATTTTTTAGGAAAAAGTTTTATCCCAATAAATAGGGTGTAGTAGATATGTTAGGCAAAGTATATCCATTAATAATTCCATCCAAATATAAGGATATTCTTCCAGATATTGCTGGAGGAGTTGGCACACCTAGATTAATATATAATCCTGAAATAGGTGAATGGCTCTTATTCTTTACTGGATGGGTTAATGCGAAGAGAAGAGAGATATTTGTAGCGAATATTGATAAAAATCTTGAAATCGAAAATATTCGTAAAATTATCTCAGCTCCACCTACACGAGACGCCGTAAACGTTATGTATGATCCGTGGAATAATGGATATATTTTACTTATAACAGAAGGAGGGGTATTAAGCATAAGATATCTTGATGAAAATTTTAAAGAAGTCCATGGAAAAACCATATTAGATGGTATGCAAGATAGTGGTACAGCTATACTCTCAATAATGGGCTCATATAGTGAGGAAAATCCGAATGGAATAATCTTTTATCCGAGAAAAAACATAGTATATTGGCATTTCGTTAAAAGGGTGGATTCTCTAGATAAATTATCTTTAGGTGAGCAGCTGATTTTTTCACGTATAGAGAATAATAATGATGTTATAGATGGATTCAGAGTAAATGATAGGTTTGGAGTACTAGTTGAATATTTTACGGATCGACAGAACTGGAGAAGTAGGATAGCTATGTCTGGAACATATATCGACCCAAACATAAGAGCTTTAAGCGGATATCTTCCACTAGCATTTAATGATCAGCACAGTAATTTTGGACATCCATCCTTTACAACCGGACCGGACGGCAAACCCAAAGTACTATTTAGTTTCTTCTTATCCCATGCACCACCATTTCCTATAGAAGATTATTCTAGACAATGGAGGCATGAAATATGGGTGTGGGAGCCTCAGGTAGATATATTTGATCCTAAGACATATGGAGTAATGTTTGACCATGCATTAAAAGAAGACGAAAAAGTTTCTGGGATATATGATTTAATGGGTGCGAGAAAGATTATACTTCAAGTAAAGGGGAAAGGTAAAATCATTTTGGAGGAAAGTGTAAGTGTAAGAGAACATTTAAACAAAAATATAGTTGAATCCAAATATTCCTTCGAGGGGGATCAAAAAATAGTAATTGAGGATCCGCTTGAAACTATTAGAATACGATCTGAAAATTCTGGAAACAATGTATGGATTATAGCTAAATATTAATTCTATATATTTCTCGAGGATTATTATAGAACCAGTCCTCTGCAATACTTGCTGCTTCTTTACTTTTATATGTAAAAGGTTGTTGAAGAAATATTAGAGGAGAAGAGTTTAAGAAAATATGTAAATATGATTATTGCTGCAGAGGATGTTGAGGAACATAAATCTTCACCTAAACCGATTTTAAAGGCTTTAAAATATTTGGATTTGATAAAGATAATGCTATAGTGTATATGATGCTTTATCGGCTTCAAGGGCTGGAATAAAGTTTTATGGAGTATTAACTGGAGCAAATTCGAGAGAAGAATTATATAGATATGGTGTATTAAAAGTATATAGAGATCTTAGAGAACTATATGATGAACTATTTTAGGCGATGTTCTTGAATAAAGGGGGTTTCTGGAGACTATATAGAAAGGCTGAAAGATTGATTAATGAGGGTAGAGTTATAGAGATTAGCCCAATAATGTATTATGTAATTGGAGATCATGGAAAATATTTTGTTAGAATACAGAATGGTAGAGTAAAATGTATGTGTGATGGATATAGAAAAAGAAAATATTGTTCACATGTACTTTCAGTACTACTATTAATGCTCAGAGAGGACTATAAATATAGAATGGAGGCAGCTATAAGAAATAGGCTTAAAAAACAGTTTAGAGAAATAGTTAAGGGAAATTATCTAAGATGAGCTTATATCCCTAATTATTTTTAATATATCTATGGCCTTTATAACTGTACCACAATATTCACATTCAACTGTATCGCCCTTTTCTGGAAGCCTTACAGGTGCACCACATCTAGGACATCTAATTTCACTTAAAATAATTCCCTTTCTTCCAAGCATTTCAAGAAGATTTGAAAAAGTGAATTCAACTCTACTTCTCCTAATCCTATTCACAGCTTCATTTAATGCAGACCTATATCCAACAACGATTTTCTCATAGATTTCTGAGGCAAGAGAAGAGTATTTTCTAGGAGTACTACTATAATACTCTACACTTACATTTATATCATCATTCATTTTATCAAAAATAGATTTAATTGTAAATATGCCTATATCAGCATAGACTATTGAACTTCTTTCACTACTTCTTTCTAAAATACTTCCACTAACATGCATAGATATGTTAAGAATATTTCCTTCTCTTTTAACTGAAATATCTTTTAAAATGATTTCCTGAAAAATTTGAGGTATGATTTCAATAATTTTATCCAAGTATTGGGCACAATCCTTTAACACAATATTCTCACTAAAACTCCATTCAATCTCCTGATAGTTTGCAATAGCCAAGAGAAGTATTGCGAAAATAAATACTAAAAATACTAGCATGGGTGCAACCATAAATAATGGAAAGAGAAATAATACAAATAGGAAGATTAAAGGACCATAATTATCACTAGTCCTTAAATCAATTAAAGATTTTTCCAGAGATTTTTCTACAACCTCCTTCTCTTTAGTTTCTTCTTGAACAGTTTTTCCAAACTCCTTTAAATATATTTTCTCTAAAGCTTCTTCCCAACTACATCCAGATTCCATTAATTTTTCAATTTCTCTATCAAGCCTACGCCTACCACCAAAATGAACAGCATTGTATCTCTCAACCAATCGATTATAAACATCATCATAATTAACCATTTTCACAAATAAAATAAGAATATAACCTAATATATTTTTAATCCCAAAAATATTAGGATTATAATGAGCTTTAAATCTTAGCCAAGCTTAAAATAACATATTCGCTTAAAAATAGAGCACCACATATCATTACTACTATAACATATATCGATGTAAATACTGTAACCATTAATCCAATTCCAAGAAATTGTGAAAATATAGATAAAGCTAAGAACAATATAATTAGTAACCCAATATTCTTTCCTCCCTTTCTCATCTTTAAGAGAATTAGTAGCGGAGATAAGTATATCATTCCAAGCATGGCTGCAATCAATGTACCAGCAAGATATACAACAAATTCCTGATTTAAAAACATTAGAAAATACATTAAATTCACAGAAATATACAATATACCTATCAATGGATATAGTATTATTTTGAATGGTGTTTTTAGCCAATTATTTTCGTGGATTATTTGTGCAATGTATGGGCTCCAACTATAATAAAATGTGTTGAATGCTATATAGAATCGTTGGCCAGCATAGCTATACAATACAATATCATCCCTAAACCTTCTAAGGAGGTTTACTTCATTGCTAACTTCACTACCATACGTAACTGTAGCAATAATACACTTCTTCTCCTTAATTGTAATCGTAAATATTGCTGTTTTCTCTAATCCATCTGCAGTACCTTTAACTATAAGTGTATATGTTCCCTTAGCTGAGCCCGCATTAATTGTAAGTGTGCTTGAACCTGTAGGTGTAACGGTTGTAGGATTAAAGCTGTAGCTTGCACCGCTAGGCAGACCTATAAGCGTTAATGTTACAGGCTTTGCAGTGCCAGAAGTCTTTGTAACAGTAACAACGAGTGTTGTAGATTCACCTTGATTAATCTCAACACTAGAAGGACTAACAGAAATAGTGAAGTCAAACGAAGCTGTTTCTCCAGACAATAGTTCTAATATTTTTTGTTTCACTTGATCGAAGCTAGTAGCTGTGAATCCTATCTGTACATGTCTTATTATACCATCTTTATCGATTACAAAGAATGTGGGTATTGCAGTAACCATATATTTATTAAATACACTTCCATCATTATCTATCACTACTATCCATGACATCTTATAGCTTTGAGCAAAACTACTAACCACATTTTTCGACTCACGAAGATCTATCGATATAGATATAAATTTTTTCCCAGCAAGCATTTCATGAAGATTTCCTATATATGGTATTGCCTTCTTACATGGACCACACCATGTAGCAAAGAAATCCAGTAAAACAACATATCCTCTATATGATGATAAATGAATACTAGTTCCATCTAAAGCCTCTAATGTAAAATCCGGAGCAGGTTTATTTAATAAATCCCTTGGATCAGCTAAAATAGACACGCCTAGATTGATAGTAGAAATCAATAGGAGAATACTTATAAAAGCAATGAATATTCTCCCCAACATATTTTTATATTATCCTTAAAAATATATAAATATTTTTAGAAACCAATCATCTCATAATTAATCTAAAATAAATATTCAATAATTTTGTCTCAGAAATCATACTCTAATTCTTTACCATATATTATTTTCTAATTCTATCTAACACCGTTTCGGCAATATATTTTCTAACCATTCTTTCATTAGCTTCCTTCAATAATTCTGGATGAGCATCTCTAAGATATTTCATAACCATACTAATTATCCTCGGAATATTTCTAGGATTCATAAATATTTCCCTATCAACATAGTACATCTTATCTATCTCATCTCTTATCTCATTCATAAGTCCCTCACTCAAATATATTTTCTCCCTTCTTTTTCCAGCCTTCTTCTTAGCTATAGATATCTTAGACTCCTTAACCTTCATCTTAAATATAATTAAACCCCTTTTAATAAACTGTTTAACCCTATATCCACTAGTATCCTCCACCATCCCAGTCTTTACAACAATCCCCTCAAAGAAATCCTCTCTACGAGCAATCTCCTTAAACCTTCTATCCATCTCATCCATATTTCTAGGCTTAAAAACCATTGGAGCCGGATACGGAAGACTAAAAGACCTTAAAACCTCATATTTTCTCGGAGGAGGAATCCAACAATCATTAAATCCAACCTCAAATACAGTTAAATCATATAGCTTAGGATAATCTAAATGAAAACCCCTAGGAGTATAGTATTTTCCAAATAATTCTAGCTCCAATACATATCCCTTCCCAACAGCCTCCACAATATTTCTAATCAATCTAGGATTATCATAGCATATATGTAGAATACCTGCAAGCTGATCATTACTTATAGGATCACCATTATGCTTAAAAATACCATCCATAGAAAACTGTATATGAGTACCATCATACTTCGGCTCAACATATAATACTAAACCCTTCTCAACAATAAGCCTAAAAACATCCATATTAGGATAATCGATATGATAAGGCTTCAAAGAAGGCCTACTACCAAAACTCTTATAAAAATATTCTAAAACAACATCATCTACAGTATAGGGAACCTTCTTCCTCCTCAATAAATCTAATGCCCTTAGATAAATTTTCTCGCCAAGAGACATAAGTAACATATATAGATACCGAAATAAAAAGCTATCTCGATACTGAAATAAAGCACCCAATATGTCTAAAATATTTAAATACCTTGTCTATATAACAACATTAAAATATCTATGTTTAAATAAAATGAAATAGCTCATATTTTATTTAAATGAGCTAATATAATGTTTCCAATCAACTATCTTTACTGAAAATTTCTTTCTAAATTTCTCTATTCCCCCTATCTTTAGAATTTCTCTGTCTTCCGTCAGAAATATATCTGCATCCAATCCTTGAGCTAAAATCAATCTATCAATTGGATTCAAATCTTTAAAATCAAGTAACCATTTATAGCTACTTATATCCATACTTGAAAAAGATTTCACTACAAATCTACTATCATCCTCTAACACCTCAAGATTATCTCTAAACACTTCAAAAATATCTTCAAACACTTCTCCCCTAAAAAACATTTTTGTCACTATGAATAAAGCCTCTATAAGAGATAATTCACTTACAGATATCAATCGAAATCTCCTCAAAGATTTTTCAAATATCTTTTTATCAAAATTCTTCACATCTATCGGAATCTGAAAGAATGGTAAAATAAAGGTAGTATCAAGAAAAATTATTTCTCTTCCAGCCATTCAGCAATCTCCCTCCTAGTCTCCTCAACTTCTTTCCTAGATGCTGGACGAGAAATATAAGGCTTCTTCAATAAACTCAACGCTGTAGGCTTCGACCTAATAATCAATTTATCACCAGAAACCACTGCAACAACCTTTCCACCAGGCTCTATATTAATAAGCCGCCTAACTTCAGAAACAGTATAAATCTCCCCCCTCTTTCCAACCTTCAGAATAAACTTTTTCTCAGACATCAGATAAATATATATTATCAGAACTATATAAACGTTCCCATCCAATAATTATAGAAATAAAATCCAGTAAAATAAATATAGAGAAGCAATAAAATAATAGAAGAAAATATTGTATCCATATAAAATTCATGGAATAGTAGCATTAAAATAGAAAAAGAAACTAAAATTACTATAGATATAGAGATAGCCGTGGCAAATCCTATATAAATTTAGAAGTCAACCAACCTTCTCTTTCAATAAACTTATTATATCAGATTTTATTGAATAAACCTCCTGAATCAGCATCCTAATATCCATTTCAATCCCATTCATCCACTTATTTAAACTCGTATTTATCTCATTTATTTCCATATTTGTCTCATCAATCCTCTTATTCATTTCACCCAACACTAATAATATTATCTCACCATTAGTAGTCTTTATCATCCTCAACTTTTCCACAATCCTCCCAATAACTTTATGTATATTTAGGCAAATGAATATTTATATATAAGTATATCATAGTATAATTATGGTTACCACTACTATTAAGATATCCGTTCAGACTAAAAGGCTTTTGGAAAGTATGAAGATGTATAAAAATGAGAGCTATGAAGATGTAATTCTGGATCTAATTGAAGATCATCTGGAGCTTAACCCTGAATTTAAAAAGAAATTAGAAAAGGCTGTAGAAGAGGTTAGAAGAGGAGAAACCTTACCGCTAACAAAGGTATTAGAGGAAATCGGAATTGGAGATTGAATTTACTAAAAGTGCATTACATGATTTGAAAAGTTTACCAAAAAATATTCAGAAAAGAGTCATAAGTGTATTGTTTAGGATTAGAAATAATCCTCGAAAATATTCTAAAAAACTAGTTGATACAAAATTTTATAGAATAAGGATAGAAGATTATAGAATAATAATTCAAATAGATGATAAAATTTATGTGCTTAGAATAGCACATAGGAAGAATATCTATAAGTTCTTCTAATCATCCCTCTTCTTTCCAACAATTTTTCCTATATATCTATAGGTTTCATTTATATCTAAATATTCTATATAATGTTTTGCTAAATCCATATATGCTTCCTCCGGATCCCCATATATTAGTTTTCCCTCAAGAATTATTGTCTTAATCAAAGTTTTGCTTGTAGATTCAATATGTATCAAATCTATTTTATCTTCATGTACATTTAATGCATCTGAAATCTCTATAACTAGTCTTCCAAGCATCAAAGCATTATCAATATCCCATGAAACAGCAATATCTATATCCCTTCCAACACCCCTCCTAGCATATGAGCCAAAAACAAACGCATACCTAACACCATATCTCCTAAATATTGGAGAAAGCCTCTCAAAATTCACATTACATCTACCCATAATCCTCCTCTCAAAATTCTAATAAACTATCTAACAATCCTCCAAATATTAGTAAACCCAATAATATTTAGATTTTTCTAACCAGCATTTCAATATTTATTAATAAATTAGGAAAAATACTATTATTGATTGAAATGTCTATTGAAAGATTTTTGTCGAAGCTGGTTAAAGAAGCCAGTAAGCTAGGGTTAAGTCAAAAAATATCTTTGGAGAAGGGGAGTTATGACGCCTATCTATGGGTTAAATCTATAGACAAATCTAAAATAATAATCGGATATAGCGATAAATTTCTACTAATAGATGAAAAATACTATTATCTATTAGCCAGACACGAGTTATGCCATGTACTAGACATACTTGATAAACTATATGAAATAGATATAGCTGCACCAGACATAGAGGGAATAGAAATAATAGCAAGAATAGGATATAAAATGTATACAGACTATATGGCATCAAAAAGATATATAAAAATATATGGAATGAGAATCTTTAAAAGATACCTAAACTTCCTATCAAAAACAGCTCCAAGAGAAGACAGCCTAAAATACACTGCATACATCATTCCAACAATACTTGGATTCAAAAAATATAGAGAAGCCAAAAAATATTTCCAAGACCTCAGCCCCCAACAATGGAATATATTAAACAAAATCAAAGAAATATATGAAACATGGAACAAAAAATACAGCTGGAACACAATCTCAACAAAAACAATATTCCTAACACTAATCCTAAAAAACCTAAACACAGAAAAACTAGCCGAAACA
Source organism: uncultured Thermoproteales archaeon (assembly GCA_964550975.1). Lineage (GTDB taxonomy): Archaea > Thermoproteota > Thermoprotei > Thermofilales > B9-G17 > CAZKAY01. The sequence goes on from CAZKAY010000003.1 coordinate 39,722, forward strand.
ATATACCTAACATCAAACATACTAGAAGAAGAAACAATAAAACACATACTTACATCTCTATCAACATAACTTTCCTAAACCTTAGCAAATAATCATAACA
>CAZKAY010000003.1:39831-40504 GCA_964550975.1 uncultured Thermoproteales archaeon
CATACAAGAAATGTAGTTAATTAATCCCTCTATCCTTATAGTTGATTAGACAGCTGAATATAACGCTGGTGTTGTTAGAAATTGAGACTATAAGAGATAGCTCTGCATCAGGAATTCACATACCTGGGTTAATCATAAAGAATATAAAGGAAAACATAGAGGAGGCTATTTCAGCAATATCAGCAAAGCTTTTAGTCTTATCAGACGAATCTCCATATTTACTGTCCAATGGAGTTAAATTTAGAGTGACGGAGAAAAGTCAATTTTTCGCCATATTTTACGGTCCTCCTCAGATAGATCAAGAAGAATATATTTCAGGAATAGAGAATGTGGCTAAAGATTTTCTTAAGAGAGAGGGAGTTAATCCAACGCCGGGTATAGGTAGAATAATCACAGTCCCTCAACTTAATGCTAAGAGACTTATATTGCTATTTCTGATAACAAATGTAAAAATAGAAAATATTGGAGAAGCAAAAGTTGTCCTAGAAAAAGAATAATTTTTTTCTTTTTTATTAAGATATCTAGTTGAAAATATAGTAGAAATTTAAAAATATATTTTTAATTGTATCATTGTAAAATATATATGATCTTTTTATTTATCTAAAAAAACACTATACCATGGTTTCATTAGTGTTTGTGCATATTTTACTCCGATCTCTATGCCTCTAATTCT
>CAZKAY010000004.1:0-9298 GCA_964550975.1 uncultured Thermoproteales archaeon
CTATTAGAGAGCTGGCAAACATAGATATTGAGATTAAAAAATATATGGATAGGAAAAAGATTTTAGAAAAAATGTTAGATGAAACATCCTCTCTATACACGATTTTAAGACAATATAGGGAAATTTTGTCTAAAAGAAAGGAAATTGAAAATAACCTAGAGAAATTGAATATACGGTTGGAGGAGCTTAAAAAGAATTTGAGTGAGATCGCTAAGAAAAAAGAAGAATTAAAGAAAATTAGAGAGGAAATTAAAAAATATATGGATATCGATGAGAAAATAGAGTTAATTAAAAGTCTTGAAAAAAGAGTTAGAGAAAAAAATGATCTTAAAAATGAGACAAAAAATATTCTTCTAAAGATAGAAGAGATTAGAGAAGAGATCGAGGAGAGAGAGAAATACAGAGATTCACATATACTTTTAAATAAGCTAAAAGAAGATTTGAAAAGATTGGAGACGGAGAAATCTAAAAAATATCTATCCCCCAAAAAACTCTCTATACCTCTATTTATGATAATAGTCCTGGGAATTTTAACGATGTCCATATACCCGATTTTAATAGGAATATCCCTATTATCTTTCTATATAATTTATCTTCAAAAAAAGATTAGGAAAATCGATTTAAAGATTAGAGAGATATCTGATAGAACCAAAACATTATTAATAGAAGCTGAAAAATATCGTGAAATAAATGGATTAAAAAGTAAAATGGAGGAATATTCTAAAGAACTTAGGGGTAGGGAGGATAGATTAAAAATACTAGAAAAAGAGATACAATACTTTCTTAAAAAACTTGGTATTCAAATAGATATGGAGAAAATCAACTATGAATATGTTGATAAGCTTAGAGAAGAATATATACGTAAAAGAGATTTGAGAAATGAGCTAAATACGAAAATAAATATTTTAATCACAGACGTCTCTAAAGAGAGCGAAATAAACCAGTCTATAGAGAGAATATTAGGAGAAAAAAGATCAATGAAGGAAAGCTTAAAGAAAATAGTTTTACCCTCTCTACCAGATAATATCGAATATAGTGATGAATTATACGATAATATTGAGAGGAAAGTAAATGATATTAAAACAGAGCTATCCAATATAGAAGGCCAGTTAAAACAATTGGAGATTAGAAAAAATGATTTAAAGAAGTATATTGAAGAAAATAAGGATATTAAGAATAAAGTTAAAGAACAAGAGAAAAAAGTCCATGAACTTGAATATAGATATAATGTAATAACAAATACTATAGAGATTTTAGAGAAGGTTTCAGGTAATATCAGGAAAAAATTTGTGCCTAGTGTAGAATATTATATGAATAAATTTATCTCTAAGATTACTGGAGGCAGATACAAGGCTGTAAAGCTTGATGAAAACTATAGTTTAAAGGTATTTGATTCAAATGCAGGCAGATTTGTTGAAAAAGACATTTTCAGCGGTGGAACTGTGGACCAATTTCTACTTGCCATGAGACTGGCATTTCTATTATCTCTACTACCTAAGGGAAAGGGAACCTATCCTAGATTCCTGTTTCTGGACGAACCCTTAGCATCATCGGATATAGAGCGTAGAGAAAATATTCTAGAGCTTATTGAGAAAGATTTACGAGATGATTTTGAACAAATAATATTGATAACACATTTAGAGGATATTATTAGACCTGGATATAAGTATATAAAGCTAGAGGAGGGAAATATTATAGAAAAAAATTATTAGACATATGTCAAAAACTATTATTTTCTAGGAAAATATAAAGGTTTTTAATCCAAATCATGGACTTTCTATAATGTGTGAGATATATGGAGAAAATAAAGGTAGGCATTGTTGGTTGCGGTGGAATGGCTAATGGAGTACATATTCCAAGCTATAAGAAACTACCAGATGTAGAAGTTGTAGCATGTGCAGATATAAATGAAAAGGCCGCTATAAATACTGCAAAGAAACACAATATACCTCACTATTACATAGATTATCATAAAATGTTTGAGGAAGAGAGTTTAGATGCAGTAAGTATATGTACACCAAATGTTTTCCATAAGGAGCCAGCCATACTGGCTATGAAAAATGGTGCACATGTGCTTACAGAAAAACCTATGGCTGCGTCTCTAAACGATGCTAAAGAAATGTATTATACAGCTAAGAAATATAATAGGATACTTATTGTAGGTTTTCAAACTAGGTTTTATCCCGGAATAGTTGCTTTAAAAAATATTGTTAGAGAAGGCTTGCTTGGAGAAATATATTATGCTCGTTCATGGTATTTGAGAAGATGGGGTATTCCGCCGAGCCTAACATTTATAAACAGGAAATATTCTGGTGGAGGTTCCTTATTAGATATCGGATGCTATGCTGTTGATACAATACTTTATATATTGGGTTATCCTAAGCCTAAAGGTGTTTTCTCAGGAATATTTACTAAGTTTGGTAGAGACCCATATTTTGCAGAACATGGATGCTGGGGTAGTAAATGGAGGATAGAGGAATTTGATGTAGAGGATAATGCTTTCGGTATGATAAGATTTGAAAAAGACTTGATGGTTTTAATTGAAACAAACTGGGCATCTTATATAAGGGAAGATGGATTAAATCTGACATTAATGGGAACCAGGGGTGGAGCTAGACTAAAACCCTTTGAAATCTATAGAGATGTAAATGGATTTAGAACCACTACTAATCTTCAAGGAGACTTTCCGAAAATAGATACTCAGCAAATAAAGATATTTAAATTTATAGAATCTATTAAAGTCGGTAAACCTCTATACGCACCTGCTATAGAAGGATTAAGAGATCAGGCAATATTAGAAGCATTTTATAATTCTGCTAAAAAGGGTGGGGAAGTTAAAGTAGAGTGGGATTTCTAGCCATGAATAATGCATTATATATAGATTCTACAGCAATCATTAAGGGGAAAGTTGTTTTATCTGAAGGTGTAGTTATTCTACCATATGTTATTATCAGGTCTAGCGATAAACCAGTAATTATTGGGAAAAATACAGTTATACTTGAATTCAGCTTTATAGAAGATTCTATTATTGGAGAAAACTGTATAGTTTCTCATAGAGCAGTTATACATAAGGCTAAAATAGGTAGAAACTGTCTGATAGGTATAGGGTCAATTATACTTGATAATACAGTTATAGGTGATAACTGTATTATAGGCGCGGGTTCAATAGTATTATCAAATAAAAATATTCCAGATAACAGTGTTTATGCAGGATATCCTGCTAAAAAGATTAGAGATATAAGAAAAGAAGATATAGAAAGCTTATTAGAGAATATAAAGAATATTCAATCTCAATTTAAATAATAGAAGCTATCCCGGTCTCCCTATAGGAGCTATATAGAGCACCTTCTCATCATTGGTTATACCTAAAATCTCTGCAATTCTTTCATCATGAAATGCCCCGACCATCACAGTTCCTAGACCAAGTGCTTCTGCTTGCAAATGAATATTCTGACCAACATGCCCTACCTCAAAATGCACATATCTTATCCCACGTTTACCATACCAACTTGTAGTTCTCTCATATATCGCTGTTATTATTATTGATACAGGTGCTTTGGCTATAAAGTCTTGTCCAAGCGCAGCATAGGCAAGCCTCTCCCTATAATCCCCTCTTTTAACCATAACTATTGAATGCCTCCTAGGCATATAGTAATATATACCTTCCTTTAATTTCTCTATACATCCTCTACCAACAACTGCATATATTTTCAGTGGATAAGTTGCTCCAGCACTTGGTGCAGTCCTCCTACCAGCTATCTTTTTAACCATGCCTTGTGCAGCCCACAATATTTGAGCCAGCTCTTTTAAAGATAAGGGTTGTGAAGAAAAGTTTCTAACAGATCTACGTCTAGCCAGCGCCTCCTCAACACTCATTTTCCCATAAATATCTGGCTCCGGTAATATTATTTCCTCCATAATATAAATATAACATATAAGATTATTTAATATTATTACTAAATGTTGGTGTGTAGAATGAATGTTATTTTAATTGTTTCAGATACCTTGAGGAGAGATTATTTAGGATGTTATGGAAATGAATGGGTCAGTACTCCAAATATAGATAAATTTGCTCGAAAGTCTATAGTTTTCGATAACGCATATGCAGCATCTTTTCCGACTGTACCAGCTAGGAGGGATATTATTACTGGTAAATATTCTTATGTATATGCTGGCTGGGAGCCTTTAGCTGGAAACGAAATAGTTTTATCGGAGATATTAAGGAAAAATGGTTATGTTACAATGCTTATAGCTGATACACCTCATTTTCTTAGAGATGGATATAATTTTCAGAGAGGTTTTAATGGATGGATTTGGATTAGGGGGCAGGAAAATGATAATTATTTGACAGATAATATTGAGATTAAGTTTCCCTGCGATCCAAGAAAGCTTAGAAATCCATATAAAACCGTTGTACAATATTTGCGTAATATTTCTAGACGACAATTTGAGTCAGACTACTTTGTAGCACAGACCATGAGTGAAGCGGTTAGATGGTTGGAGAAAAACTATACCCATGAAAAGTTTTTCCTATATGTTGATACATTTGATCCACATGAGCCATGGGATCCACCAAAATATTATGTAGATCTATATGACCCAGACTATAAAGGTGAGGAAGTATTTTATCCAGTATACGGCCCAGCAGATTATCTTAGTAAGGAAGAATTAAAGCATATAAGAGCATTGTATGCTGGCGAAGTTACGCTTGTAGATAGATGGGTTGGAAAACTTTTAGATAAAGTTGAGGACCTAGACCTCTTTACAAATACAATGATAATATTTACAACTGACCATGGATTCTTTTTCGGAGAACATGGCTTGATAGGTAAGTCTATAATACCTCCTGAGGGCAAGTTTTCATATGCACCCTTATATGAAGAAATTGCGCATATACCATTCATATTATATCATCCAGAGATTAAAGGTGGATGGAGATGTAAAGAAATTGTGCAATTACCAGATATATTTCCAACAATAATAGATTTCACTAGATCTGAGATGCCTAGGAATATTGGTGGGAAATCAATTATACCATTAATCAGCGGTGAGAAAGAATATATACATAAACTTGCCATTACCTCTCCAACGATTATACATGGAACTACAGCTGGAGTTAGAACTACGATTACAACCAAGGAATGGTCTCTGATATATGGTGGTAGGCAGACATTGGGAAAAGAGTACGTTACAAATGTAATTGATGGTATGCCTAAGCCCGTAACCACTGAAATAAAAGTTAGACCCGAACTATATAATCTTAAAAGGGATCCTATGCAGAAAGAAAACATTTATGATTCTAATATTGATGTAGCAGAGAAACTGCATGCAATATATATAGATTTTCTAAGAAAAACAGGTGTAAGAGAAGATATTATCAAGCCATGGCTATATCTAGAATAAAATTCTTATATATTTCTTTACTATAGATATTTATGTGATATTAAATGGTTCTATTAAAGCGCGGTCAAATTAGATTATATAATACTCTTACAAGGAAAAAGGAGTTTTTTAAACCAATTGAAGATAAAATTGTAAAGATATATGCATGTGGACCAACAGTATATGATTATGCTCATATTGGAAATATGAGGGCATATGTTTTTGAAGACCTCCTGAGGAGGGTTTTAGAATTCAATGGATATAAGGTAATACATGTAATGAATATTACAGATGTAGGTCATTTAACATCTGATGCGGATACTGGTGAAGATAAAATTGAAATGAGCGCTAGAAAAAGGGGTAAATCTGCGTGGGAGATAGCAGAATACTTTACAAAAATGTTTTTTAGAGATACAGATAGATTAAATATATTAAGACCACATATAACTCCTAGAGCTACCCAGCATATAGATGATATGATTAAATTTGTTAAAACTATAATGGAGAAAGGATATGCATATATAATTGATGATGGAGTATATTTTGATACATCTAAGCTAAAGAATTATGGTCAATTAACCGGAAAAAATTTTGAGGAACTTCAGAAAACGTTAAAGGCTGGAGCACGTGTAGAATTTAATCCCCAAAAAAGAAATATAACTGACTTTGCACTATGGAAGTTTTCTCCCAAAAATGTTAAGAGACAGATGGAGTGGGATTCACCTTGGGGTAGAGGTTTTCCGGGATGGCATATAGAGTGTTCAGTTATGAGTATGAAGTATCTTGGAGAACAATTCGATATACATTGTGGCGGAGTAGACCATATTCCTATACATCATACAAATGAGATTGCACAGAGTATAGCTGCTACAGGTAAGATTCCAGCTAGATTCTGGCTGCACTGTGCACATCTAATTGTAGAAGGAAAAAAGATGTCCAAGTCTCTTGGAAACTATTATACTTTACAAGATTTATTGGATAGGGGATATGATTGGAGGACTATCAGATTCTTTTTATTATCTGGACACTATAGGAAACAGTTAAACTTAACCTTTAAGGCATTAGATTCTGCAAGAAGTGCTGTAAAAAGTTTAGTAGATTTTATTCAAAGATTAAGTGAAGTCAATATAGACATATATGATGAAAAGATAAGTAAAATGGCTGACAAAATGGTTGAAGAATTTGTTGGATATATAAACGATGATTTAGATATGCCTAAGGCGCTTGCATCGCTATTCAAATATATAAGGTATTTTAATAAAGCTTTAAATGAGAATAGAATTGGTAAGAGAAATGCTGAAGAGATATTAAATAACCTACTAGAGTTGGATAGAATACTAGGATTAAAATTAAATGAGTTTATCGAGATAAAGATTCCAGTAGAAATATTAAAGCTTGTTGAGATAAGGGAGGAAGCTAGGAAGAGAAAAGACTATGAAACTGCGGATAAAATTAGAGAAGAGATAAGGAGAAGAGGGTATATTATAGAAGATACTCCAAGCGGCCCTAGAATAAAGAAAGCCTATACGGCGTGAACATATTTCTTTTCGATTATCTCTCCACTATTGGTAAATATTCCCTCCCATATAATTCTATGCATTATACCTATATATCCGGGAATTCTACCAGTGGAATAGTCGGCTACAACTATGAATGAATAATTATATTTATAAAATGTTATTGATAAAATCCATCCAGTGTTCTCAAACCTATATATTATACATGATGCATTTTCACTATAACTCTTCATCCTAAAATTTTCAGAAACAAAGTTTTTAGCATCTCTATGGTTTTCAGAAATATATTTCATCACCATATGTATTATAATTTTCATCGAATTATCCCTCCATTTTTTAAACGCTTTCTCAGAATAAGTTTTTGTCCACGTATAATTGCATTCAAGACACTTCCATAGAAAGTTTTCGCTCCTAGTTCCTAGAGGAGTCCAAACATATATACTATTACATTTAGGACATCTTATTTCTTCCCTACTAAAATATAAGCAATAAATAGCTAGACCAACTACAATGCATATTGCAATAATTATTAGAAAATATTTTATATTCAGTATTTATCACCTATAGATATCTACCCTCCTTTTCAATTCTCTCACTAATATGTTTAACTCTGATTATATCTCCATCGGGTGGAACCTGGTCTGCAACACCTACTATAAATTTTCTTGAAGAAAGATGATATTTAAATATTTTTTCAAGCATATTCATTAAAAGTTTCTCTGGATATTTTTTACTGAAAAATACTCCAGGTAATCCTCCCCATAAAATTATTTTAGGTCCAGCTAACTCTCTAAACCTTTCTATAGGAATATCTCCTGCAGGTGCTGGAGTAAGTGCTTGGGCACAATCAACCTCCGTTTTACCAACACATGGAAGCGCTGAACGAAGAGTCCCATCTATATGTACGTATATATATTTTCCATGTCTATGCATTTCTCTAGCTCTCTTATTATAGTATTCCTCATAATATTGTCTAAATATTCTTGGACTTATCACTTCACTCGTAAGATTTTCTCCAAAATACACTAATGGTGCAGGTGCTTCAGATATTATCTCATATATCATATCATCCCTTTCAGCCATTATTTGAAGTAAATCCTCTAATTCCTCTCTAGCTCTCCAATATAATCTCAATGTATTCATTACTCCAGCCCATTCTACAAGCATCCTTGAGAAAGGTGTACGAGGAGGAATTGAGCTTACAACTCCATATTCCCTCCATTCTTTCATCCACTCATACTGTAACTCGATATTTTTCCTATTCTCCTTTACCTCAAGGTTTTCATACATATATTTTAAAACCTTTAAATCCTCGACACTATTTACACAATATTTTATAAATGCAGATGAATATGAAGTATACATATATTTTACTTTAGAGGATATCGTTCCAATAGGTGTAATATATTTTCTCTCAGTAATAATATTTCCTTGATCATCCTTATATCTATTAACTCTAATCTTAGTGTTTTTAAATATAAGTTTTGCAGGCAAATTATATAGTTCCTCATGTGCACCACATCCAAGCTCCTTATAAAGCTCTACACCTACACCAAATCTACTATTACCCTTATATTTCTCTGGCAATCTACCAGTTTTAATTAACGACTCATACCAATATGTAAGGTCCGCAAACCATGGAATAACATCCGGAGTCTCTCCCCTAAATACAGCCATTATCCTCTCATTTAGATTCATCTATTTCACCAGCCTTCTTCAATGGACAAAGATCGATATATTCACAATAATTACATAGATTTGACTTCTCAGGTTTAGGCATAACTCCTTTCTTTAAATAAGAGGAGAGTATTTTAGCTCTCTCCAACAATTTTTTAATCAATTCCTCATCCCTCTCCATCTTAAATATATTTATCTCTCCATTAGCTCTACTAACATATATTATAAACGCTATATTTTTCTCAAAAAGCCATAAATATAATTGAGCCTGCCTTATATGGACATCATACGGTGATTTAGGAATATAAGATACAGTTTTAAATTCTATTATAAAGTCTTCGCCAACTCTATCAGCTCTACCCTTTATTTTAACACCATCAACAGTCTTCTCGATTCCCGTCTCACCACTACCTAATGGAAAATAATCTTTCATTAGATAATGCGCACTATCTCCCATAACCATTAATATGACCTTATTGTCTGATGGAGGTTCCGCAATAGTTCGTTGAAACCAGCTTTTTAAAAGACATTGTGAAACCTCTGTTACATATATTGTATCAGATGGAGGTGGAAATCCGCCCCTATCCTCCTCCCAAGCCCGTCTAAAGGATGCATACACTATTTTTTTAAGCAAATCTGGATCCATTTTATCTCCAAATATTTTATCGGCCACACCTATTTAAATTATTTTGGGCCGTCCATTTGCAATCCATATATAGGTT
>CAZKAY010000004.1:9398-40272 GCA_964550975.1 uncultured Thermoproteales archaeon
CCTATAGCCATTCCTGTAAATGCTATAAAGAAGAAGTATTTTAGAACGAAGATATTAAGGAATGCGATTATAATCATGTCTAGGGTTAACGGTCCTCCATAAGTTATCAAAACTTGAATTAAACTTCCGATATAGGATCCTAGGATCAACGAGAGAATAGAGGAAAGGAACCTTCTTTTTAAATCCACACTTCTACCAATTAAGTAAAAAAGGAAGACCACGATTGTTATGAGAAGCAGATATACAGCGGTAATAAGATAGTTAACAATAATGATATTAATGCTCTTTAAAAGATTAAGTTTAAGATGGCTTAACAATAGTTGTGAAGCTCTATCCAACACTAAGTATAAGCTTAAGGAAGCTAGAAATGTTAAGACAGTATCCCTTTTCATGCGAAGAATACGGATAGTTATATTTTTCATGGTTTAGGCACCCCTTTAACACCCATATAGGGTGGCACTATCACTGTCAATATAAATTAATCCCGAGGGATATATTTTCTTTATGATAAAGTATTGCTTCAAATTTTTAACTTGAGTATAACTTAATCTCACCATTTTCATGCCTATTCTTATACTCGTTAAGCAAGAAGTTAATGGCTTCGTCGAATGTAACTCTTGGAGAACCTTTCTTCTTTATGACTTCTAGGAGAAACTTCTCCAGTCGGTTGTAAGTCTCTATTTTCAGGACTATGTTTCTCTTAGAGATCCTCTTCTTAGACCTAGGCATGATTTATCAAATATTTTATACTTGAATGTATTAAGGTTTTATAGAAGCTATTCAACTTTTTAGGAGGAGTTCACTTATATTAATTTATGCCTATAAATTTTAGGAGAAGTTCACCTTCTCCTAAATATTTTGGACGGTCTTATTATTTGAGAAAATTATTTGATATAGTTTGAATTAATAATTATAGGAATGAAATATAATAAATATACTATATATGCTGTACCAGATATTAGCTATGCTTGGAGAAAACTCTGCGATAAAATTAATGAATTAACTAGATACGATACAATATTTCTACCATATCCACGTTCTCTTAAAAAACATATATTTAACTATATTTTAGGTGGAGAAAAATATAGTTTTATAGAAAATATCTTACAGCAATATTACGGATACATGTATAAGAAAATCTATCCAAGAATGATATTTCTAAAATGTTTAAGAGAAAATATTAATATGTTTTTAGACATAAGGCTTCGATTCCTATATAGTGATATATTTGAAAAAATTTATAATGAAATAGGGGAGAAAATAGGATTTCTATCGATTAAAAATATCATCAGAAAAAGAATTGATCTAAACGAATGGATAGATGTTTTGGAGGAACTATTGTCGCTAGGTAGACAGAGTGTTAAAAAATATGTTGAGAAAATTCTATCCGAAAATGGTAAATGTGCAATTATTACTGGAATGAATGCTGTGGACTACTATAGAAGAATGTTAAGAAAAAATGTGCGTGCAAAAATAGTATATGTTTTAAAACCCTATTATTATAGACCTATAGATATCCTCTTAAGAACATACTCACTGCGAGATATGGATGAAATAGAAATATATGAGCTGATTAAAGAACACTTAGAATATATTTCTCAATATATTATACCTTCAAAAAATCTTGAGGAAGCATATATTAAATGGCTTAAAGATAAAAGAGGTTTAAGAGAGATATATAATGGCAATCCCGATTATAGTTAGGAATATTCCGATCCATCTTTTAATTGGAATTCTATATTTAAAAATGATTGATGACATTAGAGAAGAAAAAACTGGACTACTACTAGAAATAGTTGTTGTAACTGCGACTGAGCCCAGGTCTAGTGATGAAAACCAGAAAAATATACCAACTATATCTGAGAAAAAACCTGCCATACATGCTACCAGAAAAGACTTTCCATCTATTTTCTTAAAACTTTCTCTACTAAATATTAATATTATTGATGCCATGGCTATAAATGAGAAAAATGACCGTAGGAAAGCTATTTTTAAGACTATATTATTTAACAGTAATATTTTAAATAATACAGAGGTCATTCCCCAGCATATAGATGTAATGCATGGATATATTATAATTTTTTTATCAATTCTCCCCCCATTCTCATCGCTACTTATCAAATATATGCTAAACAAAATTAATAGAAAACTAAATAAAACATTTACGGACATTTGACTACCAAGAATAATATAGCTAAAAATCATTGCATACAATGGATACGTATTTACAATTGGATGAATTATCGATATTCTCCCTCTTTCAAGAGATTTTATATAGAAAAACCAAGCTAAAACAGGTCCTAAGAGTGCCGTTATGATTAACAATAATATTTCATTAAAATTTATGGAAATATTTACTCCATATATAGTTGTAATTATAAAGAGACCAATCATTCCGATAAAAATTTTTACCAGATTTATTATTATAGCATTACCTTTACCCGAGACACCTATTTTTAAAAATATCGCTGTAAAACTAGATGATAATGATGAGAGTAATGCATATAAACCTTGTAACAGTATATTCTCCATATCCATCAATCCCTAAGTGAATGCCATTGAAAATAGGAATCGAATACATATATGCTTTACTTTCGGTAATTGCATGGAGCACAGTATTTATAGTTGTAAAAATAGTTATAGATGAATCTAATCCCATCTTATTATCAATGTTCAGATTCTTTATAGCTTCAATAATACTTTTAGTATATGTATATCGTAGAAAGATGCTTAGTCAATTAAAAAACATATATTTAGACGAGTATAAAAATATAGTTTTTCAGGGGTTAACGGGGATAGCTGGTATGTCCTCAATTCTCTTCTATGGTATAAAGTATACTTCAGCATCAATCTCCTCTATAATAATGAATTCAAATCCACTTATAATTGCAGTTTTATCATACCTGTTTCTGAAAGAAAAATTAAAATCAATTAATATTGCTGGAATAATTATAGGATATATTGGAATAATCCCTATATTATCTAGAGGTGAAAATATTTTTAAACTATTTACATCGAAACACTTATTCGGAGACATCCTTTGTGTAATTGCAGCAATACTATGGTCTCTATACATTATAAATGGTAAAAAATTATTGGAAAGATATAATCCAATTATAGTTACATTGGCCGCAATGACTATTGGTACAGTTATACTTATACCTCCACTAATAATATTTTATTGGAAAGATATTTATAATATTTCAATGAAAACATTTTGGGCAATGATATATTTAGGCATCTTCCCTACAGGAGTAGGATTTACATTATGGTTTAATGCTCTAGAAAAACTTCCAGCATCAAAGCTAAGTATAATAGGATACCTAGTTCCAATATTATCGCTAATACTATCGGTAATATTATTAGGTGAAAAAATAAATGTATTTATTTTAATCGGATTTATACTAGTTGTACTCGGCCTATACTTATCAAATGTTTAAAGATATTTTTTAAAGAATTCTAATGCTTCCCTAGCCCTTTCCTCTGGAGATATTTTTCTAAAATCTTCTAGAGATAGATATCCCTTAAACCCTATTTTCTTTAACATTGATATTATCTTTACCCAGTCAACTATACCTCTATGAAGAGGTGAGGGTATTCTCTCACCAGGTCTATTCGGATCCCATTCATAGTTCTTTACATGTACATGTTTAATATATTTATGGATCATGTCTATCTGTAATTCTATTGGAAGCCATCCAACTTTCACGGCATTTCCTGGATCAAACATTATTCCAATTCTATCTGGATCTAAGCCTCTAAACAGATCTATTAATATACCTGTAGAATGGGCCATATCTTCTCCACCATGTTGCTCGACTACTGGAATCGAGTTAATCCTCCTACTCCTCAACTCCTCCATCAGTTTTACTGCTTGAGATCTAAATAGCATTCTAATCCTCTCATACCCTATACTTAGATCATATTTAGCGACCTTTATTCTAAATACTGGTGCCCCAAACTTGTCCGCCATCTCTCCAATCTTTATCATACTCTTTATTTCATTTTCAGCTTTATCCCACGTATATCCAAGCTTTTTATATCCCGCTAGACATGATACCTCGAATCCATATTCATTTAAAATTTTTTTGTAACTATTTATCTGCTCCTCAGAAGCATCTATAGGTAGATGTATACCATCTTCACTAACTCTTATCTCAATAACATTATATCCTATTTCACTAAGCTTTTCAATACACCTCTTAAACGAATAGTCCCTAAATATTAGAGAATATACTGATGGCTTCATAGTATCACTATAGAATATATCCATTATATATTACTTAACTTTTATTCTTCCACTCCGATTACTTCATAAAATATTTAGATAAAGAAATATAAGAGAAATAGATTTAACTTAAACATATCATGAAAATAAAATTTTTTATGCGTGGACTAAGCCATTTTTACGCATATTCATGTTCACCTTATCCAAGTATTCTACTAGTATTTTCACAGACCTCTCACCATAAAAAACATATTTATGGTATTACTATACTAATATTAGTGATTTTCATGGTTGACAAACCCATACTGCTGATTAGAAAAGGGGATAAGGATTGTGAGGAGATAGTTAAAAAAGTTAAAGGTAGGGATGTAGAGATTGTAGAAGTGAGAGATAACCCATATCTAATAATGGATATCGGTACAGCACATCTACCAGTTCTTATAACAAATTATGCTATATTTACAACTAAAGATACGATTCTGGCATATTTAGGTGTAGAGGAAAAATAGTCTAATAAAGTTTATATTTCTAGTCCCTCATATTCAACTTGGTGATAATATGGTTACAATTAGATATGGAGTTATAGGTGTAGGTGGAATTGGTAAAGTTCACGCAAGAGCTGCAAAGGAGTTAGAGAATGTAGAGCTTGTAGCTGTCGCAGATATAAATGTAGATTACGCTAAGAAAATTGGAGAGGAATTTAACGTACATTGGTATAAAGATTATAGAGAGATGATTGAGAAAGAGAAATTAGACGCCGTAAGCATATGTGTGCCTCATTTTCTACATGCAAAGGTCGGATTAGATGTAATTGATTATGATGTAAATGTGTTGATGGAAAAACCAATTACAATTACTGTCGGAGAAGCCGAGAAACTTATAAGTAAAGCTAAGAAACATAATGTGAAGCTTGGCGTATGCTTTCAACATAGAATAGATCCAGAAAGTATTGTTTTAAAAGATTTGATTGAAAATGGCATGGGAGAACCCTTAAGAGGAAATCTCCTATATACATGCTATCGTGACCAAAGGTACTATGGGAAAGGCGCATGGAGAGGGACTTGGTGGGGAGAAGGAGGAGGTGTATTGATAAATCAGGCAATACATTATATAGATTTATTTTTCTGGTTTTTAGGTAAGAAACCAGTAAAGATATATTCTATGATGGATAATATGCTTCATAATATCGAGGTCGAGGATACAGCTAGCGCTGTATCATTACTTGAAAATAATTCTCAAGCAGTGATGCAATTCTCGAGTTTTGATCATCCAAGCATATTTCATTTAGATATAAGGTTTAGTCGAGGCGCTATTATAATGGATTCGAGTGGAGCAAAATATGTTAAAACACCTATGCTTAGAGATATGATTGAAAATAAGATTGAGAGGACTGAACATGAATGGGTGACTTTATCAAACATCGAAGTAAAGTATACTGGACATAAAGGTATACTATATGATTTTGCTAATGCTATTATAGAAGATAAGGAACCATTAATACCTGGTGAAGAAGGTAAAATTTCAGTAGAAATAGCTAATGCAATAATTATGTCTGGATTCTTAGGAAAAGTTGTAGAATTACCTCTTAATCCCGAAGAATATGATAAGATATTAGAAAAACTAAAGGAAAGAAAACCATTAGGTGAAAAATATAGTCTCTAAAAAATTTATAGAATTACTTAAAAAGAGAAGTGAGATTGAGATAACTGTAATTGGAAGAAAAAGTGGAAGAGAAATAACATTACCAGTATGGTTTGTATTAGAAAAGAAAAGGATATTTTTATTACCTGTATATGGGTCTAGAACGAATTGGTATAAAAATGTTGTTGTAAATCCCTCTATAAAAATTAGAGTTGATAATTTAGTAGAAAGCTTTATAGCCAAACCTTCCTTCGATAAAAATATCGTCAGAGAAATTATAGATAGATTTAAAGAAAAATATGGGGAAAATGAGATAAAGAAATGGTATTCTGGATTTGATGCAGCTGTAATTATAGATTTAAAATAGGTATTTTTATGAAAAATATAGTTATTACCAATGATGATGGAATAGATAGTTATGGATATAGATTATTATATGATTCTCTTCATAGTCTTGGAAAAATATATTTATTTGCACCGGAATCTCCTAAGAGTGCAACTGGATTAAGCATAACATTACATAAACCTTTAAGAGTAAATAGAAAGAAGTTTGTGAGAACATATGCCTATGTTGTTAGTGGAAACCCCTCAGATATAGTTCATCTTGCAATGTTTAAGATTGTAAAGAAAATAGACTTACTCGCATCCGGAATAAATCTGGGTGATAATACTAGTATACAGGTGATATTATCCTCAGGTACAATTGGTGCAGCCATACAGGCAGCTTTATTTAACATACCTGCAATAGCTTTTTCAACCGCCATAAGTGATGAAATTAGACTTATAAAAATGAAGGAATATTGTAGAATATTAAAGAGGTATGTTAGAAATATTACAGAATGGGTTATTGAAAATGGATTGCCTGAGAAATGCGACGTCCTTAACGTAAATTTTCCAGATATACTTAGAGAGAATACAGAGATCGTTTTCACAAAACCTGCAAAATTAAGATTTCTTGAGAAAATCATCGAAAGAAAAGACCCGAGAGGAAAGCCATACTACTGGATATATGGAGAAGTTCTAGAAGAAACTGAAAAAAATACAGATGTACATGTATTATGGATTGAAAAAAATATATCTATTACACCACTATTTATAGGTTTTCATGTATACTTCGATGATAAATATAACGAGTCTATGAAGAATTTTATTAAGGAAAAAATGAACCTAATATAGACTATAAGTACATAATCTTTATATAGATTTCTTAATAATCTTTACATTTAAGTGAATATTATGAAACGATACCTTATTTTACTATGCTTTATTCTATTGACAATAATATTTATTCAAAATATTAGTGCACAATGGACTGGAACTGTTTATGGAAGAATATTAGATATACATGGAAATGGCGTAGAAAATGTGACAATTCAATTCTATAATTATCATAATGAAATGGTTAAGGAGATTTATTCTGATGAGGAAGGATATTTTTCCACAGACATATCTCCAGGAGCGTATACAGTAAAGCTTAGAAAAGAGGGATATGAAAAATATTCTCAAAGCATCTTCGTATCCGCTGATTCTACCATAGATTTAGGAAACATTACCTTAAACTATTCTATTCAAATATATACACCTATAAACTCGATTATAGTAAAGCCTGGAGATAAATTAAGTATACAGCTTAAGTTAAGAAATATCGGCTATGATGTTGAAGACATATTTTTCACTACAAATGCTTCTGAAGACTGGAGTATAAATCTAATGTATTCTGGTATAACTGTTCAAAGTATATCGTTAACCCCGAATGAAGAAATATCCTTGACATTGGAGATAAATGTCCCCTTATTTCTTGGAAAAACCTGTTTAAGTCTCATGTTTAATTTAAGCAGTAATGTAGTTGTTACAAAAAATCTTACAATAAATTCGGTTATTGAGGAGAAAGATATATTGAAATCCACAACTCTATATAGATCTGCAAAACCTGGAGAAACAATATATTTTAATATTCAACTATATAATCCTCTGAAAAGAGAAATGGAATACAATTTATCTATAGGAAGTACCGTGGATTGGATATACAGATTACTGAGAAACGGAGAGGAAGTAAATAGTATAATTATTCCAGGAGAAAAGACTGAAATATTAAAGCTGGAGATACAGATACCGGATACCGCTGTTCCCGGAAAATATTATTTTGCTGTCGAAGCAAGAAATATTCTCATAAAAGATAATGTAAACCTTATGTTAAATGTTGAAACGGGAAGGCCGATACTCTCGATAGAAACAAGTGTTCCAAGCATAGATGTATATTCTGGAGGTATAGCAAACTTTAGACTAAAGTGTTCTAATATTGGTACAAGGGATACAGTTGTTAGCTTTAAAATAACGGATCTTCCAGCGGACTTTAAATACTTTATAAAGGATGAGCAGGGCAACATTATTTCAAGAATATTTTTGAAGGCAGGAGAATATAGAAATATAATTCTATCTGTACGTACGCCATATAATATTAATCCAGTGCTTATTAGCTTTAAATTTCAAATATACTCCGAAAATACTTTGGATACCATTAATTTAGAGATAAATGTTTTAGGTAAATATGAAATAGACTATGTTACCGAAAACTATTATATAGAAACATATATTGGAGAAGAAGTTATATTTGAACTAACTATTAAAAATACTGGGTATAATGAATTGACTGGGATAAGACCTATTTTGATAAAATCTCCAAGCGATATGAATGTAACATTTGATCCAGAAATATTAGAAAGCCTCAAGCCTGGAGAAACATATACATTTAATATAATTATTGAAAGTAGCTCGGATATGAGTCCCGGAGACTATTATATAACTCTATATGTAACTACAAATGAAATAGATGGGGATAAGGTATCTATACATGTATTTTTAAAGCAGAGAACTGAAATGACATATATTGGATATATTGTTGTAATAGGTATTGTTATTTTACTTATAATTCTTTATCGCAAATATGGTAGAAGGTGATAATATGAATATAGTTATTGAAACCGAAAATTTAACTAAAATATTCTCTGATCGCTATGGCAAGGTTACTGCTGTAGATAATGTTAATCTAAAAATTCCTGAGAAAACTGTTACGGGATTAATTGGACATAATGGTGCAGGTAAGACAACGCTTATATCAATGCTTGTCGGCTTAATTCTACCTACAAGTGGGAATGGTAGAGTTTTAGGATATGATATTGTAAAGGAGTCTTTTAAGATCAGAGAAAAAGTTGGTTTACTTCCAGAGGGATTCGGATTCTATGATCATTTAACTGCATATAAGAATCTTGAATATATAGCTTTACTAAATCATATTCCCCGAGAAAAAATTAAGAATATAATTGAAGAGGTATTGGAGGAAGTTGGATTAAAGAAATACATGCATATGTCTGTTAAGGGTTTTTCAAGAGGTATGAAACAGAGACTTGGCATTGCACAAGCATTACTAAAAAACCCTGATATACTTATATTAGATGAACCTACTGCTGGTATAGATCCTGAAGGCGCTATCGGATTTAAAAATCTTATTAAAGAATTTGTAAATAATGGTAAGACTGTTTTGATAAGTACCCATCTATTACATGAGCTTGGAGATATATGTAATTATGCGATAATCATGAAAAATGGAAGGGTTTTGAGTCAGGGATATATAGAAGATCTGAAAAACAGATATATTGAAGAATATGGACATGTTTATTTGCTGAAATTTAGGGAGGGAGAAGAATTATTTATAAAGGGGATGAGGGATAAAGATTATATTCGTGTAGAAAGAAGAAATAGTTATATTAGGATATATTCGAAGAAAGATGTTATTGATGAGATAAATGAGATTATTAAGTCTGATAAAATATTGGTTGAAGAAATTAGATATATAAAGCCCTCTCTAGAAAAATTATTCTTATATCATCATTTTGGAAAGGTGGTTGAATTATGAAAAATATTTTAATTGTAGCTAGGAAAGAAATCATCGACGTATTAAGAAGTAAGCGTTTTATCGCACTAATATCTCTGTTTATAATATTTTATATAGCCGGCCTCTCATTTATATTTACAATGGGTAGTGAAAATATTGGAAGAAGACCAATAATATTTTTATTTTCAAACCTATTTAATAGTCTAGGTTTCATTGCACCTTTGATTGGAATTGTAATAGGGTTTGACGCCATTTCAGGTGAAAGAGAAAGGGGTACATTAAAGATACTATTATCGCAACCAATTTATAGAGATGATATAGTTAATGGGAAAATTTTGGCATTTATTACTGTAATATCTTTATCAATACTTGCTGCTACCAGTATAAGTATGGGTTTATTTACATCGTTTATAAACATTAGTTTAGATGATATTCTCCGAATATTGTTGATAGCCGTATTCGCAATACTACTCTCAATAGCATATTATTCTATTTCACTATTTTTCTCAATACATTTTAGGAAAACTACCCACAGTGCTTTAGCATCAATATCTCTGTGGATCGGATTAACATTAATACTTCCTATATTGGCCAACATTATAGCATACTCCATAGTTGGTCCGCCACCACAAATAAATCCCGGTATGGCAGTACAGCCTAAACAGAGATTTAGAATTTTCAGAGAATATTGGAACAGATATCAGGCTGTAGTTAGAAGTATAAACTTCTTCTCCCTAAATTATCATTTTAATGTAATAGCTCGAAGGCTTTTAAGTACAAGTATTATAATAACTGGTCAGAGTGAAAGAAGTATTGGTATTATTGATTCACTATCTCAATCATCTGTCAATATATCTATATTAGTAATGGTGCCAATAGTATTCTTCCTTCTAAGCTATATTATATTTGTGCGAAAGGAGGAGAAATAAAAATAAATATCAATTATTTTTACTTTCTTAATAATCTATTAACTATCTATTAGTGAACTTATATTATGAAAATAAACGGTTTAAATAATGATAAATAGGGTTTAAGATGTATAGATTACATTTAAATGAGAATCTTTTCGTATCAGAAAAATTTATTAAAAAAGTTGTTTTGGAAGCTGCTAAAGAAGTTGATGTAAGATTATATCCAGAATTTTATGGTAAAAGACTGGCTTTAAAAATAGCAGAAAAATATGGATTGGAGGAGGAAAATATCCTTATATATGGTGGATTAGAACCCTTTTTACATGTATTTGCCTCATATTTCTTCAATAAAAATGTTGTAATTGTTGAACCAACATTTGAATTCTATAGTAAAGTTTTTAGGTCTTCTGGAGTAAGAATTAAGTCAGCTTTACTTACTACTCCATCATTCAATTTAGATTCTGAAAAAGTTTTAGATATAGCTAAGAAATCCTCCGCCATCCTTCTAGCATCTCCAAATAATCCGACTGGAAACCAGTTTAGAAAAAATCAGGTTTTAAATATAATTGAAAACTTTGATGGATTGGTAATAGTTGATGAAGCGTATGCAGAGTATGGTAGATATAGTTTAATTAAAAATATATTAGAATATGAGAATCTAATTATTTTAAGAACCTTTTCAAAAGCATGGGGATTGGCCGGAATTAGAATAGGATATATAGCCTCATCCAAAAAAATTATAAATATACTTAAAGAATATTCTTCACCGGTCTCATTTTCATCACTCTCTCTTGAAATAGCTATAAAGATCCTCTCATACGAGGATAAAATAATGTCATGGATTAGAGAGATGAAAGAGACTAAGAAATGGTTTATTGAAAGGCTTAGGGAAATAGATATTTTATATCCATATCCTTCTGATACAAACTTTGTATTAGTGAAAGTCTTAAATATGAATTCAAAAAAACTTGTGGAGAAGCTTTATAAAAGGGGATTTATAGTGAAGGATGTAAGCTATATGCCTTTATGTAAAAATCATATAAGAATAACTGTCCCACCTAAGTATATCGGAGAAAAGTTAATTGAAGCTATAAAAGCCGTTTCGATAAAACTTTAGTGTAACAATTATTGCTTTCTATTATCATATCCTGATCGAAGGAAAGAGTATATGGCTGAATATGTGGATTAACATTTATATAAAAATGAAGTAATAAGGATTATATACAATAAAAATATACTATATCTCATAGGTTATTCCAAGTTTCTTTAATAACTTTATTAAATAATTTTTTGATTCAACTACTGCTTTATCTATATTTCCCTCAAATCCAGTGCCACCTACATCTATTGCCACATACCTATCATAATTGTTTTTCTTTAATGTTAGGAATAAATTTTCCCAGTCAATTGTACCCCTGCCTAAAGCTAAATGTCTATTATCTCTACCATCATTATCTGATACATGGATATACATTAATCGATCTCCAAGTTTTTCGACTGAGAGAGGTAGGATTTCCTTGACCGCATATAAATGCCCTGTATCTAATACAGCTCCAAAATTATCATATCTAATATTGTCTATTAGCCTCAACATTGCATCTGTATTACTAACCGTTTCACCTACTCTAGGTTCAAGAATAAGCTTTAACCCATATTTGTAGGATATTTTAGCTAGAGTATTTAATGTATCTATGAAGTTTCTCCAAAAAGTATTCCATTTAAAATCTATAGGAATTTTGACTTTAAATGGAATATTAAATAAAATAGCCTTGCTATATGGTATTTCCCCAAGAAATTTTAATGGTGGAGTAAAGCTATCAACCTGAACCATATCTGCACCAAAATATTTTGCAAGATAAACTCCTTTCTCAAAGTATTTTATAGCCTTATTTCTTCTTCCAATATCTAAACTAACGATATCTGGCAGAATTGGACAGAAATTTATTATCTTCAGTCCAAATGTTTCTGCGTGCTCTAATATATTCTTTTTATTCATATATATTTCATCTAAATTATGATATCCTACTCCCTCTAACTCAATATACCTAAATTTAAGTCCAGCTATATCGTTAAAAACCTTTAGAATCTTATCTATACTTGGAGGATAACCGTATTTTGTAATAGCATATAGCCATGCAATATTAATCTTCATAACCATCTACCAGTGGTCTGAACTCCATATATGAAATTTATTTTCCGGGAAAATTGTATCCATAAACGCTATAATTTCACCGATATTTCTATTAGACTTAACTATACGTATATCTCCATCATATATTCCATCACCGAAAGTCTTTATCCCAAATATCATTTTAGTCATTAAATGATAGTCTATTTCAAATATGTTTTCAGATAATATACCCTTATCCACAGTAACCTTATCTCCATCATATTTTATTGTGGCTTCACCATAAATAGATTTTATCGATAAATCTATATTAGTTAAAGGTTCATTTAAATCACCAATCCTCTCATTAAACAGTGTAGTCATATTTCTAAGCAACCCTATCAAGTCTAAAATATTAACCATAAATACACCATCACCGATAAATATTTTAAATCCCCTTAATGGAATGATATATTCAGGATATGGTGGAAGGAGCGCGTCAACATTTTTAACCTTATCAATCTCATATACATCATTAAGGATTCTATACAGAAGTGCCAATAAATATCTTTTATCCTGAGGATCGTATATAATTTCTCTTATAGATGCAGTTATATACTTTCTCCCCTTATCTGGAGTTAGTCTTCTAGGACCTGTCAATATATATCCATATCCAACTACTTTCTTACCATCATATGCAATATATATCTCCCTTGAATCAAAGGGTAGATAGAAGAATGTGTGAAAAGATGCTCTCTCAAAAAACTTTTTAATCCAATACTTCCTACTCCTCCTAACAATTCCACTATAACCTTTACCCCACCTCTCATATACTTTAATTAAATCTTCCTCACACCCCTCAACATAGTTTTCCACCCTTACAGATGGAAAATCCCTCATATTTTTCAAAATTTTCTCAATCTCCTCCCTCTTAGCTGAAAATTGATAGGAGAAAAATGTATCTCCATACCTGTATCTACGATATATTCGATGAGCATTTCCAAAATATCCTGTAAATAACGAACTTATAAGATATTTCTCATCAATCATTTTCTCTAAGGCTTTCTCCATCATTCTAGATGCAATACCTCTACCCCTATATTCAGGCATAGTACATACATTTGCAATACCACCATTCTTTATAAAGAAATTATCTCCTAGACTTAAATCTCTATCAATAATCTGTATATGACCTACGATTTTTCCATCAACTTCGGCTACAACTGCGTTCTCCTCCTTAAATCCCTCATCTATAAGCGAATAGTTTAACCATATATCTTTATTTAAACCAAAGTCTCTAAAGGATCCGAACGAAGAATTAATCGCATTAACAATACCCTCCTCATCACCCTTCCTATAGAATCTAATAACAATATCATTCGGCATAAATATATTTTACTTAACATAATATAAATATATTAACTTCTATCCCTAAGCCATTTACCAAGCTTTCTAAACGCTCTACTTCTATGAGAATACTTATTCTTCAAATACATCGGCATTTCACCGAAAGTTTTATCTAAACCACTTGGAATGAATATTGGATCATAGCCGAATCCATATTTACCTCTAATTTTATAAGAAATATATCCGTAAACCCTTCCCTCGAAAAATTTTATTAATCCATTTGGTTCACAATAGCCTATAACTGATTTAAAGTAAGCTTCTCTATTCAAAATATTTTGCATTAGCTTTAAGATACCATTTAAACCAATAGTTTTATAAACATATTTTGAATAAGGTCCCGGAAAACCATTTAAAGATTTTATAAATAAACCTGCATCTTCCACTATAAATGGTTTATCTAGATTAAGACTTTGGAGAGCATATTTCACGATTTGTCTTAAACTATTTGACTGAATCTCAACCTTATCAGTCCTATACATTTTTAATACAACTCCATATTTCTTTAAAATAGATGCCCCCTCCCTAAACTTATTCCGATTACCTGTAACAAAATATATCTTCAATTCAATCACATCTAAATAATTTATATCTATCCGCTATTGAATATTCATATTGATAATTTAAATCTTATTCGATACTTTACTAAAGTTAATAAAATATATAAAATATTTAATAATTAAATGATTTGGGATAAAATATGTATGGGTTAGTTGATCTAATAATATTTTTATTCGGATGGCTTATAAGTTCACTTATAATATATATTGTCTCAAAACTTTTAGGCGAGAAAAAGGGATTTGGTACCGCCGTTATAGCCGCTTTCATAGGATTTATTATATTTACTGTAACAAACCGCATATCCTTTCTTCTAACGCCTGTAGCTATAATTATATGGATCATAGCTTTAATGAAAATATATGATATAGGGCTTTTCAAGGCAATTTTAATGGCTATACTTATATATTTTGCATCAATAATAATATCTTTCATCGGATTACCGAAAATATTGTGATAACATGATCGATCCAAGCCTAAGTCTCAGTAGGAGAGAAAGATTTCTAAGAGTTTTTAAATATAAATCTGTCGACCATATACCCGATGTAGAGTTTGGATATTGGAGTGATACTTTAAGGCGATGGCATGGTGAAGGGCTACCTAAATGGGTTGATGATAACTATAAGGCTGACATATATTTTAACTTTGAGGCCTGGTATTGGAATAAAGTTCCCTATCATATACCTTTTAAAGAATTTAAGAGGAAGGTTTTATGGGAGAATGATAGAAAGATGATCGTTAGAGAAAGTAATGGGATAATTATGCTCAAGTTTAAGGATGGTAGAGGTACATCTATCCCCAGGTATATTGACTTTCCAGTAAAGGATTGGGATACATGGAATATGTTTAAGGATAGATATGATCTAGATAATATTAGTTATCCGGAAAATTGGTACGAACTTTTAGCTAAATATGAGAATCGAGACTATCCATTAGGTATAGATGCTGGAGGATTTTTCGGTTGGGCTAGAAATATGATGGGATTAGAAAATTTATGTAAAACATTTTATAGAGATCCTGAATTGATCAAAGATATGTTTGAGTTTCGAGTTAAAATGATATTGAAAGCTATCGAAAAGCCTGTAAAGGAGATAAAGATAGATTTTTCACATTGGTGGGAAGATATGTGTTATAAAGATGGCCCATTAATATCTCCAAGACTCTTTGAAAAATATATGGTTCCATATTATAAACGTATAACAAGTTTCCTTGAAGCCAATGGAATAAAAATACATATAGTTGATAGCGATGGAAATATCGATAAACTTGTACCATTATGGCTTAAAGCTGGGATAAATTGCTTCTTTCCATGCGAAATAATGTCGGGTTCAGATCCAGTATATCTTAGAGAAAAATATGGTAGAAAGGCTTTATTCATGGGAGGTGTAGATAAAATAGCATTAATTAAGGGTAAAAAATATATTGATAAAGAATTAGAGAGACTTAAACCGTTAATTGAAATGGGAGGATATATTCCACATGTAGACCACAGAGTCCCTCCCGATGTATCATATAAAAATTATCTATATTATTTAAAATTAAAGAGAAAGATTATTGGATTAACTTAGATCGTATGTATATAAATTATCCTTACATATACTTTAGAATCTAGAGGTAACTCATAACATCTAATATGAAACTCCACTCCCCCTGGAGTATATGTTAATTGGAAAAACGTTGTCTCAATCCTAGGTGGATTAGGAGTTACTGAAATATTTTTATTCACTAGATCTATGTTAACATTATACCAACTACTATTTCTATTAACATAAATTACATATGCATTACTTCTATTTTCACCCTTATTAAACACCCCTATCTTTATCCTAGGCAACCAGTCAACTAAATATCCTGTAAAATTTCTTTTAGTATCTATTTTAAATGCAAGCCTAAGTCTACTTACCTGTTTGGGTAAAAGAAAGCTCAATGATGCATCTTTGGTATCTGGACGCTTACTTTGTTCAGGAATTATTTCAACAACTGTTTCGTTAATCTTTCTAATTTTCCCCACAAAAACGGTATTTATCTCCACATTAAGCCTTCCCATATTACTATTCGCATAAAATGTCCGTGATTCTAACTCAATCTTTTTCAACCATTCAATATAGACTAAGGAGATAATAAGTATGAAAAAGATCGATATAATAAAAATATATAGATTTTTATTCAATATTTCACCCAGATTTCCCGCTTAGCTTTCGGGAAATTTCATCAGCATTACTTATAACCTTTTCTATAGCATTCTTTATATCTATTAAATCTTCCTTTCTAACATTTAATACATGTCCTGGAAGCCATAGACCAGTTTCATAACAAAGTTTTTCAGCATTTGGACATAACCCCTTAAAATATTTTATCTCTCTATCGATTAATGGACATTTATATGGGCATATAGGCATACTTTTAGGATCACTGAATACCGGATTCATATATAGAGGCCACATATATCCTCCTGTTAGCGGTATTCCCTCGGCATTCACAGCCTTTATAAACAATTCCTTAGATAACCCGACTTTCTCCGGATAGTAGTCGATTAAATATAGATGATAAGCGTGTTTAACATATGGTGCAACATATCCGGGAGATATACCATCAATATCTTTTAAAATGCTTGTTAAGTATTCTGCATTTCTTCTACGTTCTTCAGTTATTTTAGGAAGTCTCTTAAGCTGTTCTCTTAAAATTGCGGCCTGCATTTCAGTCATCCTATAATTCCATCCCAATGCATTATGAAAATACCATGGCTTATCTCTAAGTCTACCATGCTCTCTCAGAGAATAACATTTTTCCGCGAGCTCCTCATCATTAGTTGTAATTATACCTCCCTCTCCAGCAGTCATATTCTTAGATTCTTGAAAGCTAAATATCGCCATATCGCCGATACCTCCAACAATTTTACCTTTATATTCCGCTAGATGAGCTTGTGCTGCATCCTCAATAACATATAAACCATGTTTCTCAGCAATCTCCATGATCTCATCCATATCCGCTGGATGTCCAGCTAAATGTACGGGTATAATCGCTCTAGTTTTATCCGAAATCTTTCTTTCAATATCTCCAGGATCAATATTTCTGGTCCTTAAATCAACGTCAGCAAAAATCGGTATAGTATTATTATGTAAGGCGCATGTAGCTGAAGCTATAAATGTATATGGTGTAGTAATTATTTCATCTCCAGGCTTAGGGTTAATTACAGCTACACATATATCTAATGCAGCCGTTCCAGAACTCACAGCAATAGCATACTTCACATTCATCATTTTCGCAAACTCTTTTTCAAACTCTGGAACCTCTATTCCCCTATACATTGACGCGAAAAGTTTACCTCTTTTTAAAACTCTTATTACAGCATTTATCTCCTCATCCCCTATGATAGGCCATCTACCTAGAGGCTTACTTCTCACAGGTTCTCCGCCTAATATAGCTGGCTTATTATTCAAAATCTCACCAACAATTATATGTATACTCCTTTAGATATAGTTTTCCAATTTAAATAACATTTATAATTCCCAGTATCCTAAAGTGATTGAAAATGAAAACAATATTATAGTTCCATTGATAATGTAAGCTATACACATATAATTACCTCTACTTTAAATATTAGAAAGATATTAGAAAGGAATGAAAATTGTGTGATCAATATAACATAATAGAGAAAACTATGTAAACTAATAGAAGGAAGTTATGGAAAATATGTTAAAATATGGAGAAAATCGGATAAATTAGAGTTTAAGGTCATTCATTAATTTAGTCATTTTATCTAGAAATATTTTTTCTGCATCTTCTGTAACTCTACTCCATCTAGCCAGTCTAGTCTCATAGGTATTTAGATGAAAGGCTCTTTGAATGGGTATGTACCCTATGTAGTCATTTGAATAATTTGAAATAATTATATGTTTAAATCCATTTTCATAGCTCCTTCTCTTAAACTCCAACCCTATCTCGGCAAACATTTCTCCAGGTATTGTTATGAATAGGAATTCTCCTCCTATTGAAAAACCCTGTATCAAGGTTTTTGTACTTCTCCTATTCTCTCTTGCTATGGCAAGTTCTTCATCGGCATATAGAAGATCTACAAAACATTTTTCTTCCTCTATTTTATCAATACATTTCTTATATATTTCCCTAAACCTTTTTTCAGCTGTCTCTAAGTCTGGTGGATCTCTAAACTTCAATTCTATCTCTCTCGAAGATATCTTCAGTTGACTGTCTTTTAATTCACTAACATTTTCTATTGTATGGAAGAATGTTGATAATAGTCTGTTACCCATATATTCTATAAATTCTCTACCCTTTTTCAATGGATCTATATCTCCAGCACATCCAGTTGTAAAGAAATTTATAATTCCTCTTTTAAATAGTTTTTGAGAAAAATTTCCCGGATAGTCTGCAGATATTCCTAGATCTATATTACATACTGGATGACATGCAAAGTTCGATATAACTATTCTCTCCCCGCCACTAAATATATAAAGATATGTTAAATCTGGGTCGATTACACCATTTTTAAAACTCCTATTATAGCTTATATCCGAAACCCTTCCTTTACCCATTTTAATATAACCTTTATCCAAATTTTGAAAAGCCCTTTCAGCCGAATCTACAATTTTATCCTCCATCTCTCTCATCCACCTATCTAAAACATTTTTTTCCTTCCTACTATATGGAAAAGTATTTGGCCACATAGGTATAATCGTCTCGGGCGCAGAGTGATTGTGAATCGTTGTAAACATTATATTTTCTCTTCTTATACCGATTTTCCCTGAAATCCTATCTTTAACCCTATTAGAAAAAGTTTTATTTATTCCCAGCAGATCGCTAAAAATTATCGCCACAATGTTCTCTCCGCTTTCAAATATAACTACACCAGCATATAGTGGATCATGAACTTTTTCTGAAGGTCTTCCATATCTATGTGCATATCCACCTAATCTAATTCCAACTGGAGGGGTTATATCAACTTTATTAAAACCTATCTTCATAACAGTCTCCTACACTAGCTCTGAAAGATTTTCTCTAATCTTTATAATCGCATTAACAATATCATCCATATCTTCTCTAGACCCAAGTAAAACTTGCTGTTTTATCCATATAGCCTCCCTATAACATGCTCTCTCAGTTATAGGTAGATGTAGAGAAGAACAGTATTTACTAAAACTATCTCCATTACATGGAAGTTTATAGTTTAAAAATGCAGGCATCTTATATAGAGGTATATATCCGGGACTTACAGGTATTCCCTCGGCTCTTAAGGCTTCAATAAATTTCTCTCTACTAAGATTTCTAAACTTATCTTTATCATATCTAAATATATAGATATGATATGCGGATCTAGCCTTTGGTGGATATTTTAATGGACTTATCCCTTCAATCTCACTTAATCTTTTATCCAAATATCTTGCATTTTCCTCCCTAATCTTAAATAATTTATCAGCTCTTTTAAGTTGGGCTAATAATAATGCAGCCTGAAACTCGGTCATTCTATAATTTGCACCTAAAATATGATGCTCATACCATTTCCCCTTTCTAACTCTACCGCAATTCATATAGGACCAAGCTTTTTCTGCAAGCTCCTTATCATTTGTAAGTATCATTCCACCCTCACCTGCAGTGATATTTTTACTCGACTGAAAACTAAATGTACCGAAGTCACCTATAGTTCCAACACCCTTATCACCCCATCTGGCTCCATGAGCTTGCGCCGCATCCTCGATAACATATAGACCATGTTTCTCAGCGATCTCCATAATCTCATCCATATTAGCCGGGGCGCCCCCAACATGTACAGGTATAATAGCCTTGGTTTTCGTTGTAATCGCCTTCTCTATCTCTTTAGGATCAATGGTATATGTTTCTGGATCTATGTCAACAAACTTTGGGAAGGCATTTACATATAGTACTGCCTGTGCGGTAGCCATAAACGTATATGCTGGGATAATCACCTCATCGCCAAAACCTATATCTAATGCTCTTAAAGAAATCTCTATTGCAACAGTTCCATTTGCACATGTAACACCATATCTTGCTCCCTGATATTCTGCAAATTTTTCTGCAAATTCTTCATTCTTCTTTCCACCAATACCCCATAGCCCACTTCTAAGGACTTCGAGCAATGCTTTCTCTTCTTCTTCACCATATATTGGCCATCCATGAAAAGGTTTAGTCCTTATCGGCTTACCTCCCCTTATGGCAAGTTTAGCCATAATTACACCATATATTTAGAAATTATATAAGATATAAATCTTAA
This sequence comes from uncultured Thermoproteales archaeon, assembly GCA_964550975.1. Lineage (GTDB taxonomy): Archaea > Thermoproteota > Thermoprotei > Thermofilales > B9-G17 > CAZKAY01. The sequence goes on from CAZKAY010000004.1 coordinate 30,387, forward strand.
GTTATTTGAGAAAAATTTTACATATTTTTTCAGAATTAATTAATAGAAAAATTGTAGTGAAAAATATATAAAATATAATTATTATTCCACCTAATATTGGTGAAATCCCCCAGAGAAGAGATGCTAATATTATTGTATCTAATATAGCTATTATCTCTACTATAAGGATTCTAGCCATTATGGCTTTTTTCTCCATACCCCTTTTTAAATATACTTGAGACATCTTCTCCGAAAATCTTATCGCAGATATGGTTCCATCATAAAGTGGTTTTATTAACCCCACCAAACCTATGAGTGAAATAAAATTTGTTATAGACGGTTTAGCATTAATAATTTCTGATAGAGGTATAAATATAAGTATAGTGAAAAGCCAGACCAATAATGCTATGCTAACATTAATTAAAATATCTCTAATATCCTCTACAAACATTACACCACCTTTTTCATAATGGCATTTACAGTTCCTCTGATTAAAATGAACGCCGAAATTATTGTTATACCAAATATTATGAGTAGAGCTATAGACTTAAGTTGATCTAACTCCATGTTAATAAATTTTGATATATAGTTGAGGCAATATATTATATATATATTTTGACGGAAAATTAGAATTAGCAAAGAAAATGAAAAAATTAATAATATTATTGATGCAATAATGCTCTTGTACAATTAAACCCCCTAGCCTTCCTTTGCAACTCTCTTCTCTAGCTCCTCAGCCCAAGCCTTTGAATAGTATTCAATTATCTTTGAAAATGCTCTACCTGAACTTATCAATGTATATACAGACCATATCACTATTATCAATAATGTTAACGCTGCAAGTACTGGGTGAATCAGATTTAGGAAATCGTTATATAGCAGGAATAATAGCGCGACGATTATTACATAGAATATTCCTCTAAATCCCCTCTTATAGTTCTCTAACTCCTCTTTCTCAACTTCACCCTTCCTTGTGCCAATTTCATATGAAGCATATGCCGCTAAAGCATCAATAATATCTCTAAGCTCTTTTACTATACCTACAACAAGTATTGTAACAGCTATGATCATTATAATGCTTACCAATTGTGGCAAAGGTATATTGAATAATAGGAAGCCTTGAGATATTGGTGCAAATACGTATTTTGTGAATGCCCATATAAGTATTGCTACACCGATATTGATAATTATTTTGGGAACACTGTCCCTGAGCTCTCTAACAGCCTCTATATATATTTTCTCACCTTCCTCAGACATAGTATCACCTAAAATAAGTTTTTATAGAATCATCATTTTATATGATTAAGTAGTAATATTTATATCTTACTTTAGCTATATAGCTGGTTTGCCGACACCAATGTATTTTATTCCCTTTGGCTTTTCACTGAGATCTTTGAATACATGTTTTCCATCAATTATAATTATAAAATCTTTTCCCGATAAACTATATACCTTTCTAAGAGATAAACTAAAATATTCTGGATGATCTGTTGTAATCAAAATGATATCAGCATTTCTTAAAACTCTTCCAATATTTCTCTCTATCTTTAGACCAAGATTTTCTAGCTCACCGCAATATTTCACATAAGGATCATTTACAGCCATATTTCTATAACCCTTTTCATAAAGTTTTTTAATTATCGCGACAGCTGGCGATAGACGTGTATCATCTATACCTCCTCTAAATGCTACACCTAATACGGCTATCCTAAAATCTTTTAACCCATGTTCTTTAGCCATTTTCTCAACTAAATTAACTATTTTTTCAGGCATATTCTCATTGATTTTACGAGCCGTTTTAATTATAAGTGGATCAATCCTATTCTTCTTAGCCGTATTAATGATAAAATATGAGTAGAGAGGTATACAGAATCCTCCAACACCTACACCTGGCTTATGTAGATGACAAAATGGTTGACTATTTGCAGCCATTCTTATAAGATCATAGTCTAATCCAATATTTCTACAGATTTCAGCAATTTCATTTGCTAAAGCTATATTTACATCCCTATATACTCCTTCAATAAGTTTTTCAAATTCTGCATGAACTGTATCTGGCAATAAAATTACACCCTTCTTTACAAATACCTCATATAATATCTTCGCAACCTCAGCGCTCTTTTCGCCGATACCTCCAACTATCTTTGGATAATTTTCCTCTATATCCTTTACAGCCCTACCAATGTATATTCTTTCAGGACTATATGCTAAGCCGAAATCTATTTCAGCCTTTAATCCACTACTTTCCTCGAGAACCGGCTTCACTATATTTCTTGTCGTGTATGGTGGTACAGATGATTCAACTATAACTATATCTCCCCTCTTTAAGCCTATTCCAATTTTCTTAGAAACATCTATTATTGCATTAAATACGGGTTTCCTATCCCTGGACAAATATATTGGTACGGTAATAATCTTTATATTACTCTTCCTAGAAGCTTCCACACCATCTATAATTGCATAAAATCTTCCATCCTCAATAGCTTTTAGAAGAGTATTATAAATGACCTTCTCACCTATATCTAGATCTAGACTATTTACTTTATCCACTTTCTTTTCATCAATATCTACTCCTATAACCTTTCCACCAGCTCTAAGCCATACTGTAGCTATAGCTAATCCAACATACCCTAAACCATATATAGCTATAACTAATCTGCCAGATTTAAGCATCTCTTCAATACTCTTTCTATCAAGATTTAGTAGATTCATGGGACCTCCTTCTCCAGACTATAATTCCAAATAAGACAATTATTAATACTATTAATAATATTAACAATAATAGTTTTTTAAATCCTATGTTTATCGAAACATTTATCTCATTACTTATAGACTTCTCATATTTATAGTCCCCCCTAAATATAGCTCTATAACTATACTGTCCCATCTCATTCTCAACAACATTGAGCTGAGCTAAACCATTTATAGAAATATTTATACCAATAACCTTCCATTCATCACCAACCTTTCTTTCAAAAACTATTTCTCTACCACTTATATTTTTTCCAAAAATATCCTTTAAAATGCATTTTAATACAAATACTTCATCCTCCATACTTTGTATAGGTCCACTCAAGACTAAAAATGTAGGTATCCTATATATAGATACATTTATTCTTGCAACACATTTATCCCTAAAACTATCACCAGCAAAAACTATTTTTAGGGTAAAGTTTCCAGAAGAAGATATAATATATGTTGCAGATGCATGTCCGGAATCATTTGTATAGCTAACTCCAATCAATTTATCTTCAACACCATAGAATTCAACGGGCATGTTTCTTAGAACAGTATTATTTACATAGCTTAATAAAGCTGTTATTCTAAATCGTTCATCTACATATATTTTAGGCTTATCTATAAATGCTTTAATTCTAATCGACAACCTGTATATCGATATGGCTCTTTCCTTACTAATAGATCTTCCATAAAGACTATCTCCCTCAAATACGGCTCTATAATAATATTCTCCAGTAGAATTTTCATATAAATAAATATATGCATAACCATTTTCATCAGTTATATTTCTACCAATTTTGATCCATGTATCACCAATCTTCTTCATAAATAATATCTCTCTTCCCATGATAGGATTATCTAAGTCATCTGTAAGCCTAGCTTTTAATACAAAGCTTATAGTAACATTTGTGTAGAGTGGAGAAATTAGTTTAACATATGTTGGTGTTGAAACAATGTTTATTATAATAATATTGCTTTCAGCCCTACTATATTCATCGTCTCCATCAAAAATAGCCCTATAATAATAGAGCCCAGAATTATTTTCAATTACTTTGAAACATGTATATCCATTTAAATCTGTAGTGTTTTCGCCAACCATAGTCCAGTTTGTTAAATCAATACTTCTATAAAGCCTAACCAGTTTATTTGAAACTGGACTATGATTTGATGAAAGATATACATTTAAAGTAAACATTCTTCCTCTAGGATAATTAGATGGTCCAGATAGATTCAACAATACTTTCTTCAAAACATGTATAGAAATTATTGAGCTTACCGCAGACGAATACTGATCATCTCCAATAAATATTGCTCTGAAATCATGTGTACCAGTCTCCTCTAAAGCCATATTTATTTCAGCAATACCACTGCAGTTTGTAACTCCACTAGTAATATTTATCCATCCATTATTACTCCATTTCTGCAGTATAATTTCTCTCCCACAAATATCATATGTAGATGTAAATAAATGAACATATATTTTAAATGATTTTAATGGAGGAATGCTTTGAGGACCCTCCAAATATATAAATGATTTTATTTTAAATGAAGTTTCATTAAACCCTATAAGTCTAATATACCTTGAAGTATAGTTCACATATATTTTTAGTTTAAAGCTATATAAGGGGGCATTAATCCTTATATTCCCTATACCATTTACATCTGTTTTAGCCATTATTTCATCGATTAAAGAGTCGTTAGATTTATTCAATACCTTTACAATCATATCTGCATTTTTAAGCTGTGTAAGATTACTTCTAACATATATTTTTATATCTAAGAGGTCTCCTGGATTTACATCAAGTGGGTTATGAATATCTCTATCGACATCATATATATCGAGTTTCTTAACAATGTTTGGTAGATATGTGTATAGATATAGTTTTCCAGAGGAATCTATATTTTTAAAAACTATTTTCTTGTAAAAGTTTAAGGGAATTGTATCATAGTTTAGATATATATGTCTCTCCCCATCACTAGCTATTGTGAGATTTATTATAGATGCGTCTCTAGGAATAATCCACGAAATATTGTATGGACCCGATATATTTATCTCTCCAGAATATATTGCTAAGAGAGATCTTCTATCAGAAATATGTATTGTTGAATTTATTCCATCATAAAACACGTTTCCATTAAAACTGTATTGGATATAGGGTGGAAAAATTACTTTAATTCTCCAGTTATGGAGTGGAAATAAGTATTTGGCAAGATCTATCTCAACTATACTTGAATTAGCCATACATGATATAGCTAAATTACCATTTTCATCATATAACTGTATAACTGCACCTTCAACTAGCCCATAAAATTTTATAGAAGTAGACCTATATACTAGGAGTTCGTCAAACCTTGCCTCACCTAAACCATACGTCAAGAATCTAAACAGTCCTCCATTATCTAAAGTTAATTGGTTCTCTACAATTGTCCTCCAATTATCTATAATATATGTATAGGCACAATATCTTGATTTATTAAATAAATCTCTATAATATTTTATTCTAAATATAATCCACTGATCTTTAGGTGGAACTATATCTGAGATGCTTTCAGGGGGAGGATTGTAGAAGAAACATGAACCAATGCTGGCTATAATACTGAAAGCATTATCCTTATCACGTAAAGGTTCCGAAGAAATGTTTTTAGACACCATACTTCCTCCAATCATCACATTTTCTCTAGAATATATTTTAAACTCATATATACCGTAGCCCAGAGAAATGTTTAATAAAATTATACTCCATTCATCCTGTAATCCATCTGTATATAAATATCCCACAGTTTTCCAGCTACCTGAAATAGGACGCCATATCGCCTTATTTAAATAATCAAATCTCTCCCTAAATATTAGTCCACTAGAATTTCTACTTATGTTATTCATATCTACTATAAATTCATCTCCACCATATATTTCGCTAAAACTGGCATCAACAATATAGGGTGAAATCGATATATTAGGGAGAGAAAAAAATGAGGATAAAAACATTAATGATAAAAAAATTAGTAATATTAATTGAATTTTCAACTAAGATCCCCGGGTTCATCTAGCCTTAGATTCAACCATAGGCTCTAATAATGTCCACAGCCAATTTACAAACTCACTTAAATTCTTTGTCTGAAGATATACTTCTCCTGGACCAGTTATCTCTACGACCAATCCCTCTCCACTTAGAAATAGTTCCTTTAACCCTCCTATCCTTCTAACAACATAGTTACATGAACTTGAGAAAGCCACTAAATGAAAATTATCTACAATCAATTTTTCTCCTGGAAGTAGGTCATGTCTATCTATAGCTCCAAACGTGTTTATAAATAGATCGCCCTCACCTTCAGCTTTAATCATAAATAATCCCTGTCCAAAAAGCCCCTTAGTAAAGCCCTGCCACTTTATATCTAAACTTATATTTGGGGTAGATGCTATATATGATGCTTTCTGAATAATATATCCTCTTCCAGGTGAAACTTTTAGAACTGTAACATCACCTATAGGTGCAGCTACTAATCCTATTTCTCCCGGACCATTTCTAGCAATATATTCATTTACAAAGAAGCTTTGAGCGCCGATTACAGATAGTTTTAATGCAGACCAAATACTTCTCTGCCTCATCCTAGTCCTTATCTCAATGTTGGGTGTCATATAACTCATTGCCCCTGCCTCAGCCATTATGGATTCATCTTGATCCAAATATACTACAAGCATTGAATATGAGGGCCTATATTTTATCTCGTATTTCAATTCCCTACACCTTCTATTGTATATAGCAATCTATATTAAATATCTATCTATAAAATAGTTGGTGGCATCTTTGAGAAAAGCGGCATGGGTAAGTTTACCGAGAATATATAGAGAAAATATGGAAAAATATTTGGAGAAACTTTTAGATATAGGTATTGATGAAACATATGTAATTGTTTCCCAGGGTTCTGGTGCAATTTTTCCAAGCAAGGTTAAGCCACAGATTGAGGAGTTTAGAGGAAAAGACCCTCTCAAAGAATATATTGGGATTTGTAGAAGGCTTGGAATAAAGATTTATACATGGATAGTCTCTCTAAACCTCCCAAATAATGAGTTTATCGAGAAACATAGAGATTTATATGTTGTAAACAAGTTAGGTATAAGCTGCATCGATAATCCACCCTATGTACCTTATTATAAATGGCTTTGTCCTTCAAGAGATGAGGTGAAAACCTTTCTCACACAACACTTTCTGGAGATCGCCGAAAACTATGATGTAGATGGCCTACATTTTGATTACATAAGGCTTCCAGACATACTTTTACCAAGAGGTATTAGAAGTAGATATGAAGGTGTACCTTTAGAGGATAAAATATTACCGCAATATGATTTCTGCTATTGTAATGTATGTAGAGAAAAATATATGGAGGAGAGAGGAATAGATCCGATTAAACTCGACTATAGTGATGAAGAATATTCTAGATGGTTTAAATGGAGAGCTGATAGAATAACAGACATAGTTAAAAATGTATATAAGTCTGTGAAAAACTTTGATTCCAGTCTTGAGATAAGTGCAGCAGTATTTGCCACACCATCTCTAGCATATAAATATGTTTTTCAAGAATGGCCTAAATGGGGTTTAGATCTATATAATCCAATGATATATCATAAATATTATAACGAAAATGTAGATTGGATTGGGACTGCAGTAAAAGAGGGAGTAAAAGAGGGAGTAAAAATATCTGCCGGTATTCTCGTAGGATTTATGGAGAGCAGAGAGGAGATGTATAGAGGATTTAAAGCTGCGATAGATAATGGAGCAATTGGAGTAACTATATTTGTATATCCTCCTCCAAGACCAGAGCTATGTGATTGGATTAAATATTCACTTAAAAAATTAGACTAAATGTCTTCAATACCTTTTTCTGTAATCTTAAATACACACTCTATTTCTGGATGATATGGACTGTCAATTATCCTTGCAATTCTCTTATCACCAGCCTTTCTAATCCAAATTCTATATGTAGAACTATGTGCGATAACATTTCCTCCAGTAGGCTTTAATATATCTCCAGAAAAAACATCTGGATTGGCGACGACCTGATTAGTTATAACCACTGCAATATTATATAATAATGCTAGATTTAATAGATCATGTATATGTTTATTTAACTTCTGCTGTCTCGAGGCAAGATACTCACGTCCAGGATATTCTGATCTAAAATGTGTTATAAAACTATCTATAATGACAAGCCTTATACTCTCTTCTTCAACCATTTTAAATAATTCTTTGATCAAAAGCATTTGATGATCACTATTATATGCTCGTGCATAAACTATATTCTCCAAAATTTTTTCTACATTTAAACCCCTTCTCTCAGCGATCTCAGCAATCCTCTCAGGCCTAAAGGTACCTTCAGAATCTATATATACTGCTCTTCCATCTAATCCACCATCCTTTCTTGATAATTGAACCATTATTGCAAGCTGATGACATATCTGAGTCTTACCTACACCGAATTCTCCAATAAATTCTGTTATAGAATTTGTCTCCACACCTCCATCTAATAATTTATCCAGACTTTCACATCCAGTAGAAATTCTCTCAATACTTTTCCTAATATCCATATACTCCTTAGCGTTCATGAATCCATTTAATTTATCCCTCATCCTCCTAACATATTCTACAATAGTCATAACTCTCTCTTCACCGATCCCAGTATCCTTACTAATTATATGATATGGTGTAACCAGTAATAGATTGGGAGAATACCCTGCATCCACAAGCTTTTTTACAGTTATTCTACCAACACCTGGTATATTCATCAATTCTCCGATATCCATATTTCATCAAATAAATTTATAGGAGGAGAGGTTTTATATATTGGAGGCTTGTTGGGGTGGGAAAACATATTATTGAAGAAATATTTAGAGGATCTATTGGAATGCTCAGACTCCTCAAATATCTTATAGTAGAGGAGAATCCATCCACAAAATACATGATATATAAGTATGCAGAAACATATCATATAGAAAAAAATCTAGAGAAACTATGCAGTCTAAACATAGTTTTAAAACAAGAATATAATGGAATAACAAAATATATGATAAATAGAGACCATCCATTCATAAAATCATTAACCAGATTTCTAAAAGAAATACGATACATATAATTTTTGTGAAATTTAACTATTTTTATTAAAAAGTATTATTCTAATACAAAAAATTTATATACCACATTATTCTACAATATAAACGTATATAATATGGGTGGAATTATGGAGAAAAAAATTATAATTAAAAAATTATTAACAAATCCTAAAGTAATAATGTTATTAACATTAATATTATTCTCCCTACTATCAGTAAATGTACTAGCAAATAGTACAGATCCTGGAGAACCTGTAACAGATCCTGATCCAGTTACCGGAACTGGATGAAAAAACATAGAAAAAGTTAATGCCTATTACGGAAAATATATACCTTATTTAATATGGATACTTTATATTCTATTTATTATGTGGCTGAGTAACTACAGTATCTTTCAAAAATACTAAAGTTTATATATTTAATCATCGTTATATAATTAGTCGATTTTTGTAAAAGTTAACTAAGTGATGCACATGAGGACAAAAATAACACTTTCGGAGTATAAAATTATAAAGGCGATTCCAAAGGCACTAACCTTAAAGGAAATAGCCGATACTACAGGATATTCACTACCGTACGTGTCTAGGAAAATTAAACAACTCCGATTTAATAAAGCGGTTTCATTCTATTTTAAGCCAGATTTTATAAGAATGGGATTAAAACCCACTATAGTAATTCTGCCATATAAACGTAGAGTAATAGAAAGATTTAGTAGAAATGGATATATTTATACCCTAAGCTTATCTCATATTGCAAACGGAATCGACGATTACTTATTAGTATATGCTGTCCCTCCTGCACAATATGTCGAAGAATACATTTACTCGTTGCCAGTAAAACCTATAGAATATTACACCGACCTGGATACATATTATTGGAGACCAGATAAAACAAAATTAACAATATTTAAGAAAAAAGATCTTTCAACAAACTGGAATAAACTATATAGTGAATATGATAATAAGAGAAAGAATGTAGATGATATAACCAATCGCAGAGAAAAAGTTAAATTAGATAATATTGATTTATTTATATTAGCGAAGCTTAGGAAGAATCTCTTTA
>CAZKAY010000005.1:0-37920 GCA_964550975.1 uncultured Thermoproteales archaeon
TTCTCTAATAATTTGAGTGAATTTGCCTCGGTAAATTCCATTTCATTTAGATTTAAAAATCTTATATGTATTTTATCTAAATATAGAATCCATTTCTTTATTCTTAGATAGGAATCTGGTAATACTGGGATTTCAATTCCTAATTCTATCTTCGTTATATTCCTTGCTATTTTACATAGTTTTGTTAAAAAAGTGTCTTCAATAATATGTATCCTAAGCTCATCAAGACCTGCCTTTTCTAACATCCTTATTTTCTCCATATTTATTCCTAGGCCGCTTGTATAAAGATGTATATGATGTTCTTCTCCAAAGGCGTCTTTAAGTATTTTTATTATATAGAGTGTTTTTTTAAATCTTAACAAAGGTTCGCCTCCCGTTATTCCTGTGCCCATCGCATCCATTCTTTCAGCTTCCTTTAAAATCCCCTTATAACTCTTTACTGATATGTCATTTACGTACATTCTATCCTTATTTCTTCTTTCTAAACTAATAGGACAATAGAAACATTTATAGTTACATATACCTGTTACAAACAAAACTAGTTTTTTACCCTTTTGGCATAGAATACATCCACGGGGCAGGTTTCCATAAACTATACTTCCGGTTTTTAATTTTTTAATCACATTCATCCTCTTCATCTATTTCTAATATTTCTGTGCAACAATCCTCTCCATCGGGATAGTATTTTTTAACTAAATAATTTTTTCTAAAACCTATTTTATCATAAAGATTTTGCGCAGCTATGTTAGAAGGTCTGACTTCGAGTCTAATCGTTTTACATTTTTTCTCTATAAATTTTTCTAAAAGTTTTTTAATCAATTTTTTCCCAATACCTCTTCTTCTATATCTTTCATCTACAGCTATTGAGTATATATGTCCTACATTTTTGTACTGGATTACGCCCACAATGTATCCGACAATTTTTTGTAAAGGATATATTTCTGCTACTAAAAATAATTTTCTGGATAAAGTAAATAGAAAGTGTAGATATGAGTATGGATAAGGGTACCTAAATGAGTTTCTCTCTATCTTATGCACAGTTTCTAAGTCTTCTTCCCTTATTTCTCTAATTTTTATCCATCTCACTTATTCTTTCCCTCAAGGTTATATATCATTCTTAATCGTTGAGGAGCATTTATTTCATCTAAATACTTAGCTACTTCTGGATGAAGATATTTTCTCCAAGCATCATTTTCTAACATTTTTTTTCTTATATTTGTTGCAGAAAAATTTTTTCTATTAAAGAAGGGTATATTAGATACACTAATATTTTCTCTTTTCAATAACATTATAGAGAGAGGGTCGTTGGTAAAGACTATATCAAATTTTGGCGAAAAGGTCTTAATATAGGCGACCCACGTAGTATGAATTTCATCTGTATCTGGAAGTCCTATAATGATACATCTATCATAAAGTTTTTCATATCTTAAAACACGCCATATCATTTCAATTCTTTCGCCCAGAGTAAATGGATTTCTAATGGTATAAGAGATCTGGGCGCTTCCAATTCCTATTATTATTTCATCGGCTCTTTTGAGCATCCATTTAAGAGCATAGAGATGTCCTAAATGAAATGGTTGAAATCTTCCAATAAATAGGCCTCTCATTTTAATTTCACTTAGATAAAAAATTACTACTCAAAAATAATTCTACTGTTTTTCTCCTTTTCTTTTCTTTATATCGACTTTAATCTTCTCCCAATCAATTCCCTTAGAGTATATCCATCTCAAATGTTCTCTCAAAGTTTTCGTAGCTTTTTCTCTACCCATTCTTGCAACATTCCACGTTACAAATGGCGGATAAAAGCTAGCCTTTTCAAGTCTTATCTCACCGTTTTCATCTACCTTAAACTTTACAAATCCAAGTTCCCTTAAATAACACGTATCATTAGGACATAATATATCTACTTCATTTTGTTCTTTCTTCAAGTAGAGCAACTTATATTCACTTGGATCCTTTATAACTCTACCACATGGACATTGAATATAATTTTGAGATTCAGACAAAATCAGTCCCCCATTCACTACAATATAGTATTGAAAAACTTAAATACTTTATGTCTATGAATTTTTTATAAAAATTCTAAATAGATTAGTAATGGGGCCGGAGGGACTTGAACCCCCGACCTGCTGGTCTGGAGCCAGCCGCCATACCTTGCTAGGCTACGGCCCCTATTTACTACTATTTTTTGAATATAATAAATTTTACTATACGCCGGGGGTGGGATTTGAACCCACAAGACCATAAAGGTCACCAGGTGTCTTATATACTCGAGCCTGGCCCCTTACCTGATTCGGGCACCCCGGCTTAACGGGCCCGGTGGGATTTGAACCCACGACCTACGGCTTAGGAGGCCGCTGCGCTATCCTTCTGCGCTACGGGCCCAATAAGAATATATCATGACTTTAATTTAAAATTTTTGCATCAATTTTCTTTTTTACAATAGTAATATTTATGGAAAAGAATATATAAGGTTCATTAATATAGGTTAGATGATTTAGGTGATAAAAGTGGGTTTTGATCTAGAAAAGCTGCGAAGCAAAAAGAGTGAAACTGAGAAATTGATAAAAGAGCTTGAAGAAAAATTGAGTGATAGAAAAGAGGTATTCGAAAAAATTCTAAGAAAGGAGGATAAACTTTACGAAAGTATGAGAGCTACTAGAGATGCTTTAGAATTAAGTCGTATAGAAATTCTTCTTCAGAAAATTTCTGAAAAGAAAAGAAAGGTTAAAGGAGAAATTGAGGAACTAGAGAGAAAATTAAGAGGCGCTAGAAGAGAGTTAGAGGAAATAAATAGAAGAATAGAGATAATTAAACCTAAAAAGGTTAGATGGATAACAGAATATGATACGAAATAGCATTAGTTATAAAATTAAATTGCACTGAGAATTTTTATCTTGAATTTAGATATCTTTGGGGGAGTTTGTATAGTATATATAACCAGAGTCCATAGAAAAATAATCCTATGATTGTTCTTAAAGTACTATTATGAATATATTGCATTATAATTTTTTCAATGAAGATCATTATAAGTAAGAGTAGAAACCAGAGCATGAATATGTGAAATGATATAGTTATAGCAGCTTTTATCCATGATATTTTTTTCTGCATATAATTTCCCAAATTATATTTTTACTTTTATTAAAAAAGCTGTAATTATTGCTAAAATTGATGTACAAATTTCTATGAAGAAAATGGTCTTTATAATATATTTTTCCTCTAGAGGACCAGTAATACTAAGTATTATCCGCGTTAAAGTTATTGGAGCATCTTTTTCCTTTGACGCTTTTATTAAACCGTTTTCCATTACCTCTACTGGTCTATATCTTATAGTTCTTCTTTCCTTAAATCCCTTTACAGAGGAAATTACGTAAAATGCATTTATAATATGAGGTATTAATGCTATCATTACTACTATCTCAAGTCTACATATTATTGCAATGGCCCCAAACGCTCCACCCACGGAGAGGCTTCCCACGTCTCCTGAAAACACTTTTGCTGGATATTTGTTATAATAATAGTAGGAGAGAAGACTACCTAGCATAATTATCGAAAAAATAATACTTCTAGTCTTGTTTAATATAATAGATGATAAAAGTATAGCTATAGCTATAAAGCTACATGTACCCGGCATAACCCCATTAAAAACTTCTAGCATATTAACCGCATTAGCTGAACCACCTACTATTAAGGGTAACAAAGCCCAGTAAACTAGGGTTAATCTAAGTTTCCCAAGAAATGGAACCTCTGGTCTACCTAATACAATTTTATCTGGAAATAAATATGAAGAGGCAATTAAGGGTATTGTTGATAATATAGTTGTGGTCATTTTTACAATTCCCTTTAATACCTTAAAGTCGTCGATTAATCCTATTATGCCATTTATTAAAACGACTAATAAAAAAAGGAGTGTTTCTACATAATATTGATGGAAAAGGATAAGGGATGATAGAGATCCAGAAAGTATTCCTATAAGTATTGCTATTCCTCCAAGACTTGGGACAATAGGTTTAGATGGTTTATGTATATCTACTCCGGTTTTATTTATCTTTAATGCAAGTTTGATTACCAGGGGTGTTGTTATAAAGGTTGTAAAAAAGGAAATGATGAATATATATAGATAGTAAAGGATCATCATAGAGAATTCGCCATTATGGCAGTGCTATTTTTTCTAATATACCCTTCTTCTTGAAATCTTTTTAATACATAGCATACCATTAGAGGAAAAAGTAGAGTAGCATCCCCATGAATCGTGGCACGTTGACCTCGGATTTTCATTTTTCTCCATGTTATTGCTTCTCTTGTAGTAGCTCCGCTGAGGCTACCATCCCATTCAACCGAAGTAGTTACGTATATTGAATAGTCTAATCCATTCTTAAACTGAGACCACCATATAGTATGATGCTTACTAATTCCTCCACCTAATATTATTGCCCCAAGTCTTTTGGAAGAATATATTATTTTTGATATTTTTCTCATATCAGCTAATGGATCTAATACTAACTGTTTTTCGTTTTTTCTTAAACGTAGTGTCTCATTGAAAAAGAAAATAGATGTGCCGAACGCTGAATCTACGATTCCTGGAGAAAATATAGGTATTCCTTTGAGAGAGCATATTCTTAAAAAGGAGTCAGGATCCTTTATGGCTTTTCCTACCTCATATAAAATTTCACTTGGACTCCATATATTTTTTATTTTAATGAGTTTTTCTAATAATCTATAAGTGAAGGTTTCGATTTTTTCTCCGTAATTTTCTATAGGAATAAAAATATTACCCAACCTATGAATTCTCATTTTCCTAAGCAATTTATCATCTACATAGAACGTTCCTTCAAAGTATTTTCCTCCTGTACTCTTAGCTATATCATGATCTATGCTTCCACCAGTAGTTATTATAACATCAACTAGCCCATACTTTATATATTTAGTAATTAGTTTTCTAAGTCCTGTAGCAATCATATTTGCAGTAAAGGATAAGAAAACAGTGCATTCTTCGTCTCTCAGCATATTTATAATTATATTTAGAGAATCATAGAAATCCTTTGCAGTAAATCCACCCATATTTTTAAACTCAGATAAAATATCTATAAAATTCATAGAGTCATTATAATTGAAGCCTTTAATATATTTAGTTAAAAAATCTTTTCTTCTCATTTCTTTCACTAAATTAATGAGCTTATCTTCTAAGAGTATACAGGTAAATATTATGTGTTCGCCAACCATTTCTCATATTTACCTTTTTAAGTGGAGTCCATCCAGTAATTTCAAAGTCATGGGAAACTATTCTAACGCCATTTTTTGTCTCTCTCTTTAATTTCGGTTTTAATTTTTCATTCACACTTGTTAATAAATATAGAGTAATTACATCGGCGCTACTTATATCTACATTAAAGAAGTCTCCATGTATAACGTATGCTTTACCTTCAAGTCCATTTTTCTTAATGTTTTTAATACATGCTTCAACCAGGTCTTTTCTTATCTCAACACCTATAGCCTTTGCACCAAATTCCTTTGCAGCGATCATTAAAATTCTTCCATCACCACATCCCAGATCATATAAAATTTCTCCAGGTTTCAATTCCGCCAGTTTAAGCATTTCATGAATAACTATCTCTGGAGTAGGGACAAATGGTACTAGTGAGACCATACTCCCACACTTACACAATTAATAAAAATCAAATATATATTATTATCGAAATTATCATTAATTAGCGATATAGAATATTGATAATTGTGAGAGGTTTCCATGAAGGTTGGAATTACCGGTAATCTTAAAGTTTATCAGATTATTGAAAGCATAATTAGAATTCTAGATGAGATGAGTATAGAGTATGTGATTGACAGTGATTTCAAATATTTTTTAAAAAGGGGGGTCCTTCCATTTGAAAATCTTTTTAAAATGAATGATATAGATATCCTTTTAATAGTTGGAGGCGATGGCACAGTACTAAGAAAAGTTAAAAAAATGCCTAAAAAGAATCCACCTATATTAGGTATAAATACGGGGACTGTGGGTTTTTTGCTTGAAATAAAACCAGAACAAATAAGAGATGCTCTTACAAGGATTATAAAGAAAAAGTATTATATAGATGAGAGAAGCAAGTTGTCAGTAAGACTTCCTTCTCGAAAAAATTTTGAAGTATTAAATGAATTTTTAATAACTTCTTATCGCATAGGAAAGGCTATAAGACTATCTGTCAACGATCAAGATGGTCAAGAGATTTTTAAGGGACGTGTAGATGGATTAATAGTATCTTCAACCACAGGATCTACGGGTCATGCTTTATCTGCAGGAGGACCTATAATTGATCCAAAATTAGACGTAATATTAATACTTACAATAGCTTCTATGACGCTTTTCTCTCGTCCCATAATTTTACCTATTAATTCAATTATATCAATAAAAATACTAAGTCCTAAATGTGTAATTATAGGAGATGGATGGTTAATAGATATTCTAAATAAGGGAGATATAATCAAAGTATTTAGATCGCCTACAAAAGTTAAGTTCATAAGGTTTTCAAAAAATTTTTATGAGAAAATAATAAGGAGATCCGGAGGAGGCAACTATATTCTTCAGGAAATTGGGTAACGAAATATTTTTGTAAGTATAGGGTATAACCAAAGGCTAAGTATAATATACCACCAAATAAAACCTACATAATTACCTGTAAGTGGAAAGAAAATTTTTATATTTATAAAATAGGGAGATATGTAGAATATTAGAAACCATACACCAGCAGACACTATGTTACTTTTCATTTTTTCTTTTTCAATCCATTCTTCCATTTTTCTTATACTTTCCCTTTTCCGAATAATTTTCCTATATTTTTTAATATTTTTTTCTTCAAGCACTTTTTTCCTACTTTCCTCCCATTTTTGTATCTCCTCTCGATAAAGCTTCATTCTTTTCTCATCAACTATCAATTTCCTTATAATCATTATAATAATCATAAATATAGATGCTAAAAATAGTGAATAAAAAAACGTTATGAAAAAGTCTGTATTCATCTAATCACCGTATATGGGCCCGGTGGGACTTGAACCCACGATTCGGGCTTCAACAGTCCCCCGCCACGTCAGGGCGATGTCATGCCGCTAGACTACGGGCAGTAATTAATAAGCAACATGTAATATATGAATTTTATGCTACCAATTGAGGAAAACTTAATAAATGACTAATTCATTTGTCTCCTAAGAATTAGTGCTGAGGGATGTTTGTTGAGTCTGATATATAATTATGAGAAACTGCTTGATAGAGCTATAGAGCAGTTACCTAAAAAAAGATTGAAAAAAACTGAGCGATTTGTTGTTCCTGAACCCGAGGTAATTATTAGTGGAAAAAGAACTATAATACAAAACTTTAAGCAGATTTGCGATGTCTTAAATAGAGAGCCTAGAATAGTTTTAAGATATTTATTAAAAGAGCTAGCTATACCTGGTGCTTTAGAGGGAACAGCTGCAGTACTTTTAGGTGAAAAATCTAGGCGCGTGGTTCAAGCAGTTTTAAATCGATTTATAAAAGACTACGTATATTGTCCGATATGTGGTCAACCTGATACAAATTTAATAAAGGAGAAAAAGATGATGTTTATAATATGTATGGCTTGTGGAGCCAAATCAGCTGTAAAGTCCTTTTAAATATATAAGGAAGATTTAAATAAATCTAAAATATGTAGTGATGATGTATGGCTAGAAATATTGGAATACCCGGAATTCAACCTCCTAAGGAGTCTTGTAATGACCCACTATGTCCATTTCATGGAAAACTATCAGTCAGGGGAATAATGCTAGAAGGTAAAGTAATCAGGAAAAAAATGTCTAAAACTATTGTAGTTAGCCATGAATATCTACATTACGTGCGAAAATATAGAAGATACGAGAAAAGAAGGAAGAAAATACATGCTCATTTACCGCCTTGTATTAAAGTTAAAGAAGGAGATAATGTAATTATAGGTGAGTGCAGACCTATATCTAAATCTGTATCTTTTGTAGTTCTAGGAAAAGGTGGTAGAAATGGCTAAACGTGGAATAAAAATGGGGGGTAGAGTTTTTCATTTACATATTACTCCTGGAATAAATGTGGAAAGCATAGTTAAAGTAACTGATAATTCTGGAGCACAAACTGCTAGAGTTATAGGAGTTTTAGGAAAAAAGACGGTGAGAAGGAGGATTCCAAGTGCCGGAATAGGAGACATTGTTGTAGTATCTATTCAAACTGGTAAATTAGAGTTAAGAAGACAAATTATGCATGCAGTAGTAGTTAGACAAAGAAAACCATATAGAAGGCTCGATGGTACATGGATATGCTTTGAAGATAATGCTGTTGTTTTATTAACAGCAGAAGGCGAGCCTAAAGGAACAGAAATTAAAGGTCCCATAGCTAAGGAGGCAGCCGAAAGATGGCCCAAGTTATCTAATATAGCTTCTATAATTGTTTAAAATGAAGTTACCATGATAGAGACTAAGATAATCGAAAGAGAAGTTTTTATTCAAAACAAAGATGAGGGAAGTCGATTTTATAACAATGGATATGGTATATGGTGTGAACAAGGGCTAAAGCTTTCATTAGTAGAGGCGTTATACCTAGTTGAGAAGGGAGAAATAGTTATAAAAGATGAAAATGATAAAACTTTGACATTAAAAGATATAGTAAACCTATTTTCAAAAATGGATAAAAAATTCTGGTTAAAGTATTCTATATATAATGATTTGAAAAAGAGAGGATTTAACGTTAAACCAGGTTTTTCAGAGGAGGAGATAGAATTTTTAATGGGAGAGGGAGGTAAGAAGTTTTCATTTAATTATATAGTAATTGGATTAGAAGAGGGAGTAAAATTGGATTTTAATAGTTTAACACAAATGGTGGATGAAGCATTAAGGTCTCAAAAGGAATTAATACTTGCAATTATAGATAAAGAAGGAAATATTTCTTACTATACTGTTACTAAACTAATAAGATAAGCGCCGCGGGTGGGATTTGAACCCACGAGGCCTTTCGGCCAAGGGGCTCGCCAGTTTTTAGCAACCCCTCGCCCTAACCTGACTAGGCGACCGCGGCAAAATAAATATACGTGTTCGAAGATATATATTTTTCTTATGTGAAATACGCTTGTCTTAGATAATGATTATATTGAGTCCTGGGACTTATTTCGTATGCAATATTTTTTAACATAAGTTCTCTTATTTCCTTTAAGCTTGTTGCTCTGTATAGAACCCAGCTTAATTTTACAAAGGCTGTTTCAGAAAGCATATCTTCACATGGAATAACTCCCATTTTTAGTAATTCTATACCTCTCCTATATACATTTAAGTTTACTCTCCCCCATATACATTGAGAGGTTATTGCCACTGGTATTTCTTCATCAATTGCTCTTTTAATTGATTTAAGTAACTTTTTGCCCACATGTCCTAATCCGGTGCCTTCAATCACAATTCCCTTATAGTTTAGGTCTATCAATCTATCAATTATTTCTCCTTCCATTCCAGGGAAAAATTTTATCAATGCAACTTTTTCTTCAAAGCCGTTTTCCAGAGAAATTTTTCCTCCTACTCTTTTTCTAACATTTTTTGTTAACATTACTATTTCTCCATCTTTTACCATAGCTATTGGGCTAGAATTAATCGACTGAAATGCGTCACGTCTACTAGTATGACATTTCCTAACTCTAGTACCTCTATGAACTAGCACTATATCATCACTAGTATCTCCATGCATTGCGACTACAACTTCACCGAAAATAGCCTTCGTAGCTATAACAAAAGATGAATAAAGATTAAGTATAGTGTCTGAAGAGGGTCTGTCAGATGATCGCTGAGCACCTACAAGTATAACTGGTCCTGGAAGGTTCCTCAGAGAAAAGCTTAATGCAGCGGCAGTGTAGCCCATAGTATCAGTACCATGCGCTACTATTATCCCGGAAATCTCTTCTTCCAAATATTTTTCATAAATTTTTTCTGCAAGAGTGCTCCATTTATTAGGATCCATATCTTCACTAAAAATACTAAACACCATTTCTACTTTAATGTTGGCTATCTCCTCTAACTCCGGAATCATTGTATATATATCCCGTGGTGTATAAAAAGGGTATACCGCACCAGTTTTATAGTCAATACGCGAGGCAATAGTTCCTCCGGTACCAAGTATTATAACTGTGGGAAGTGATGGATTGTAGTTTATTTCTTTATACTTTTTAAGAATAGGTTTCACGTACTTTTTTAGAAGTCTGATCTTTTCAACTTTAGCAATGTTTATACCAATATTATAACCATTTTTTAATTTCAATATTATACAGTCAGGATCTCCATACTGAGGTCTAGGCATCACTATTCCTTCAATTCTATTACCATTGGTCAATGATATTGAAATAGCATCAAATACATCTATGTTATTTTGACTAAATAAAATTCTTATCTTTTCACTATATCCTTGTTTTTCCATCCTGTTCACTTACATTTTAAGCTAACCAGTTTGTTGAAGATATGTAGGATAAACTATCCTTTTCATATAATTCCTCCTATTTCTTCTTCTAGGAAATGGATTTTTCCTAGGAATCGGAGGAATTTTTGGCGTTGCGTTTCTTACCTTTCCAGCCTTATTTAACGAACCATGTGAAGGCATCTTCTCACCTCTTCTTAATTATTACAACAATCCTCTATAAGTAAATTTCGTTCATCAAAGATGAAAGTTTCTCTACTATTTTTGTAACTATTCCTCGCATTTATTAGTATTTTCAATGGGAAAAATTTATATTTCACAACTTACGATATTTATTCTGCCCGTAGTCTAGTGGTTAGGATTTCACTCTTACGAGGATTAACATTAAGATAGGTGAGGACCCCGGTTCGAATCCGGGCGGGCCCATTTATCTCTTCTATAAATCAATTTACTATAATTTATTATTGAAAAGAAAGATAAATTTAAACTAATATAAAGTCTTTGAATATTAGGGGATATTTTGTCTGAAAGTATTTTTGACAACATATGGATAGTATTATATGAACCTATCTATGAAATAAACATAGGCTATATAGCTAGATGTATGAAGAATTTCTCTCTAAGAAATTTATTTCTTGTAAATCCTATAACTATTATAGGTTCAACAGCTTTCAAGTACGCGTCAAAGGCAAATGATATTCTTGAAAATGTTAAAATAGTAGATTCTATTAAAAAAATATTCGATGAAACCGATTTCATTGTAGGTACAACAGGTAAAGTCGGTGGGCCTCGAAATATCGTTAGAAGATCGGTTTCTCCAGAAGTTTTTGCAAAAAATGTTAGTAAAATAAATGGGATAGTTTCAATAATTTTTGGTAGAGAGGATATCGGTTTACCCAACAACATTTTAGCTCAATGTGATATAATTATAAATATAAAGACGGATCCAAAGTATTCGATACTTAATATTTCTCATGCAGCAGCTATAATTTTTTATGAGATCTTTAAGTACTATAAGCCCAGAAAAATAAAGAAAATATCTTCTGAATATCAATTGAAAATACTTGAGAGAAAAATATCATCAATTTTAGAGGAAATTAATTTGTCTGAACGCGAGAGAATTCGTGCAAAATTAGTATTTAAAAGAGTACTTGGAAGAGCGTTTTTACAAAAAGATGAGATAGGGGTTTTATTAAATATGTTTAAGAAAATTGAAAGAAAAATAATGAAGTAAAGAGCATATTAGTTATTAATAATCTCCCAATACTTATTCAGATAATCTAATGTATTTACCTATAGATAAAACGGTAGACTCAGAAGTTAATATATTCCTAACACATTAAGATATATCTCTCTATATATGGAAGGTGTACATCACAAGCATTAATACATTATGTTATCTCTACTATTTTTGACCAAATATGAATATCACAAAATTAGAGGATATTTTTAACTTAGCTTTGCAGTCGAGAATTTTTTTAAATCGTGAATTTTTATTACCGGATTATGTTCCAGAGGAATTGCCTCATAGAGATAAACAGATAATGAAGCTAGGAAGTATCTTAGCACCCGCGTTAGCTAATTCAAGGCCTCAAAATGTTTTTATATACGGATTAACAGGTACTGGAAAGACTGCTGTGACGAGATATGTATTAAGAAAAATGCTCGAGAGAGACGATAAAAAGGTTGCTTTTTCTTATATTAATTGTAGGATGAATGACACTAACTACAGAGTACTCGTGGATCTAATAAAGTCTCTTGGAAAACAAGTTCCCTTTACTGGATTATCAACAGCAGAGGTTTTGAATAGATTTACAGAATATTTAGATCGAAAAAATAGAATAATGATTGTAGTATTAGATGAAGTAGACTACTTAGTTAAAAAAAGTGGGGACAATATATTATATCATCTCACAAGATTAAATTCTATACTTAAGAAATCTAAACTTTCGATTATAGGGATCACGAATGATCTAAATTTTATTAGTTATCTTGATTCACGAGTAAAAAGTAGTTTATGTGAAAGGGAATTAATTTTCCCCCCATATACTACTCAAGAGCTTGAAGATATATTAATTCGACGAGCAGAAAAAGCTCTGAGAAAGGAAGCTATAGGAAATGGCGTTATTTCTCTATGTGCAGCTATTGCTGCTAAGCAAAATGGGGATTGTCGTTTAGCATTAGATCTATTATTAAAATCGGCTGAGATAGCTGAAGAAGAAGGATTATCTAAGATTACTGAAGATATCGTACGCAGAGCTCAACGAGAAATAGAGAGAGATCTCGTAATTGATTTAGTGAAATCAATGCCATTTCATTTAAAAATGATCTTGTTCTCAATATATTTGCTTAAAGAGCGAGGAGATAAAAGGATTACGACTGGTGATGTATATGATTTTTATAAAAAGCTTGGAAATAAACTGGGTATCGACATAGTTACTCATAGACGGGTAAGCGACATAATTAGTGAACTAGATACATTGGGTATAGTTAATTCGAAAATTGTTAGCCTAGGACGCTATGGTAGAACGAAGATAATAAATCTTTCTGCAAGTAAGAAGAGTATAATTATGGGATTAAGAGAGGATAATTATTTTACTACAATCATAGATGAAATATTGAAGACAAATTATAGATAACTCATTATTTAGCGAGTAAGAATACATATTTATTTTAACCTTTATATAAATACTATGGCAAGAATTTCTGTTAGAATTCCAGAATATTATGATAAAGTCATGAAAAAACTTATAAAGGCGGGTTTATTTAAATCCAAATCAGAGATCTTAAGAGAATCAATAAATATTTTTATTGAATATGAGCTAAAAAATATGGTGATTAGTGAGAATGAATATAACACAATTTGAAAAAGAGGTCTTTACCTTAGTTCCAACTGGAATAAAGGGATTGGATAAAGTTATCGGAGGCGGTTTTATAAAGGGTAGAACGTATCTTGTAGCAGGAGAAACAGGTACAGGTAAAACACTTTTTTCATTAAATTATCTAGTATATGGAGCTTCGATAAATGAGCCTGGAGTATATATACTAGTAGATGAAGATGTGGAAGATTTAATGCGTGGTGCTAAAGCCTTTGGATGGGATCTTGAGGTTCTTGTAACACAGAAAAAATTGAGTATAATGACACTACTGCCAGAATTTACCGAGAGGTTTAGAAATAAATCGATTGATACCATAATTTTATCAATAGCTAAAGATATAATGAGAGAAGTACGTAGAATTAATGCTAAGAGACTTGTAATAGACCCCGTGGCGCCACTTGTAATTGCTGAGAAAAATGTTATATCGACACGCGAGTATATAAGAAATTTAGTCATTACAATTGAAAGAGGCTTAGGTACAACTACTATAATTACTTCTGAGATTCCTACTAATAGTAATGCTTTAAGTAGATTTGGTGTAGAAGAATTTTTGGCTGCAGGAGTTATAGTACTTGGAATCGAAAGAAAGGGTAATGATTTTTATAGAACACTATTTATAAGAAAGATGAGATGGAGACCAGTACCTCCAAGCATTTATCTCTTTGATATAGTACCAAGTTATGGACTAGTTGTAAAACCGTTTAAAGTTCCCGAGGTAAAATAAATGGCCGGCCACCTATCAAAATATATTTAACTATTTTTTCCTTAGGTATAAATGGTAATGAAATACTGTATGTATGATAGTTTTTTACGTCCAAAAGTTGTATTAAGTTCTTAGATTTAGATATAATAATACCGTATCCATATTCTACTTTATCAACAATATTATATTCCTTACTAGATAGGTACATTTTATTTAGAGTTTTTTTCCTATAGTTCTCTAAAGAGATTATAATAATTTTTTCTTTATCTATTCTTTTAACAAAATAATATTTCTTTTTTCTTTCGATAATATCTCCTGCTTTAATAGTTGGAAGAAGCAGTCTTATAGTGGTCTGATATTTTTCTTCTTTTCTAGGAGTGGATTTCAACATTTTAGATGTGGTAGACATACTAAATGGATATTTTTTCCTAAGGTTTCTTACAATTTTATTAGCTAATGATTTTGAATTAAGTTTGATATCGATGGATCCTCTCTCTCCTTCTTCTATATCTATAAAGAACATTTCTTTTTTATTCTCGTAAGTAGATTTTACAGTGTTTTTAACTACCTTTAAAATATTTTTCTTTTCTTCTCCCTTTATTGGTCTATTTTTAGCCCTTATCTGTATTATAACTCTTTTGCTCTTGTAAAAATTAATCTTACATTTTCTACATATATGATATTTTATTGTAACTTCTATTTTTTTATTAGTATTATATAAAACTTTGTCGTCTATATACCTTGAAATTGTTATATCGGCTTGAAATATTCTTTCATCGTCTTTATCACTAATTACATTTATTTCTATAGAAGAGAGTTTAAATATGTTGGTATCGAGAACGGATTTATTTTTAATCACTTTAAGTATAATTTTCTTTAAAAATTTTTCCCAATTAACTTCTTTTTTTCTTGGAAAATAATAGTTATCCAGATATAGGGATCCGCATATTTTGCATTCATTTAAGGATATTTTAGAAGGGAGTCTTATATTGTCAATTTTAGATCTATAGCAATTTATACATATATTATTGTAAAGTTTTTCAGTACTTTTCCCACAGAGTGCACAGAATCGTTTATACATTTTTAACCCATTTTTATTATTTGAACATGTGGTATGTTTTCTATCCATATTGCAGCGATATATATGTTATCATAAATTTTAGATAGGGCATCTACTACATCTTTTCCGATAGCATTAATAATGGTGGCGCTTTTACACATTTTTTCTATTTCGGAAATTTTTATTTTTTTCTCTCCATAAAATTTTTTACTAATAGTTATCTTCGTTTTACCTTTAATTAGGGTACGATCTATCAATTTTTCGTCGCAAAGGGCTAATACAGTAATATCTAAATGCCTATGTATTTTCATATAGCAGTATTTTTCAATGTAATTAGGCATTTTTCTCGCCAAAATTATGCTAATACTTTTACTAAAAGTATTATCTATATTCCCTATTAACTAAAGTAAATATATTTTTATATTCCAATCCTCTTATATATGATACATAGTTTTAGTTTTTTCCTTAACCTATGACTAAAAATAAGTTCATAAAATCTAGCTTAGCAAAGTGTATTTTTAAATTCAAATGCCCGGGGAGGGATTTGAACCCTCGACCCTCCGGTTTCAGATGTCATCTTCAGCCGGATGCTCTCCCAGTCTGAGCTACCCGGGCGTCTAATAATATTAACATATGCAGATTTATAAAATTTTCTAAATGCATGAGGTTAATAGTGTTTTCATTACAAATTCTTGATAGTTTCTAGTCCCATAATGGACTTGGAATTTTTTCAATATAACTATATATTTAGAAATTACAGAGAATAGGTGTTATCTTATAAAATTAAAACTCGTTACTATGCTGATAGAGAAAAAAACATAAATAAGCCTAAACAATATTTTAATAAGCATATTATTGGGGCCGTAGTCTAGCTTGGTATGATGCGTGGCTTGGGTCTAAGGCAAGAACCCACGTGGACCGGGGTTCAAATCCCCGCGGCCCCATAATTACTACTAAGTGGGAAATATGAGTGATAATAGAGTTTCTATATATGCTGTTAGGGTGACTTCAGGACAGGAGAAAAATATAGCATTACTATTAGAGACAAGAATAAAATCCAATAATATTCCGATTAAATCGATTATTGTATTAGATAAAATTAAGGGATTTATATTTATTGAATCCGACTTACCAATATACATAGATAAAATTATTTATGGTCTACGATATATAAAGGGGAGAATGAGTGGTCTAATAAATTATGAGGATCTTGAGAAGTTTATTTCACCAAAACCAATCATCGACAACTTAAACATAAATGACATCGTAGAGATAATTGGTGGGCCCTTTAGAGGAATGCGAGGAAAAATATTATACCTCAATAAGGATAAAAATGAGATAAAAGTAGAAATATTTGAAGCCGCGTATCCTCTACCCGTAACTATTAATGCCGACTACGTAAAGATAGTTAAAAGGGCTCGGGAATAAATAGGGATAAGTATGCGCATGGAGTTTAGGAAGGGTCAAAAGATAAAAGTTGAGGGGCCAGCATCTCTCTTGATAAAAGATGGAGTTCTATGGGTTTTTGGAAAAGAGATTCGTAGCAGGGAAAGAATAACAATTCCCATTGATAAGACTATTCTGCTTGAAGTTTTAGAAGATACTATAGCTGAAGTAAGCTTAGGCGAAAATGCTACAATAGATAAAATAGAAGATCCTATAATTCCATATGAGTGGAGAAGCACCATAGAGAATATATATTATGATATTAAACCACTTAAAATACTGATACTTGGAGGGACGAACACCGGGAAATCCTTATTTACAATTCATTTAGCTAACTTTTATTCAGCAGAAAATGAAAAGGTAGGCGTTATCGATGAGGATTTAGGGCAATCTGAAATAGGACCCCCAACGGTTATAGGTAGTACATTAATAACTAAACCTATAACAAGTTTTTCTCAAAGTAGATTATATGATGGATATTTTATAGGTACGATTGATCCAGAGAATGTTACAGAAAATATACTTGTTGGTGTGAAAATATTACTAGAAAAAATCCTTAAAGAAGATCCAAGTGTAGTAATAATAAATACTGATGGCTGGATATTCGGGGAGAAGGCTAGAAGATTTAAGATAAATATGATAAATCTGCTAAGACCCGAGGTAGTTGTAGCTATTCAAAGATTCAATGAAATAGAACATATAATTAGACCCTTTGAGAGACAGAAATGGGTTCAAATTATAAGATTATTAGCTCCAACCATTTTAAAACCAAGATCACCAGAGTTAAGGAAACTTATCAGAGAATCTATGTATATAAGATATTTAAAAGATTTAAAAATAATAAAAGTAAATATACACAAAATCCCGTTGATGTTTTCAAGTTATGCTTCTTCATTTCCACTTCCTTTAAAATCTATGGAGAAAATTAGATCTTCTCTCAAGGAGGATTCATTTAAAAAAATAGAATATATTGGGATGAATTCCGAGGAACTAATAGTAGTCATAAATGATATGAGCATTAAAGATATCTTAAATGATATTTTAAGAAGCATGTTTACCGACAGAAAGATTAAAATTATAAAGAAAGGAGAGGAGCACGGAATAATCGTAGGAATATATGATTATAATAACAAATTCTTAGGTATAGGATACATTGATGAAATATATTATAAGCGAGGGATTATTAAGATAAGGGCAGGAATTAGGTCTTCAGATACAGTTGGACTAATATGCTTAGGTCAACTTAAACTAGATGAAAAATATAATGAAAGAAAAAGGATAAAGATGTGGGATCTATAGTATGTATAGTTTAAAAAATTTTATCGATTTCCATAAAGACGTTATGGGAATAAATGATGTATTATCAGTAAGATACGAGATAGCACGTATGTTAAAAAAATATCAGGAAAGGACATTAAAATTTAATAAAATAAAGGAATATCCCGGAAAATATGTTGTAGGAAATTTAATCAATAGCCGGAATATCATAAAATATATTCTAAATGCAAAGAGTGACGTAGAGGTTTACAGTAAGATTATTAATGCATGTGAGCATCCCTTAAAACCTAAAGAGGCGAATGATGCTACCTTTCTTTATGAAAAATATGATGATTTAAAAAATATTCCAATATTATTACATTATGAAAGAGACGGTGGTCCCTATATAACTTCCTCTGTAGTTATAGCTAAAGATCCTGAAACCGGAATACAAAATGCATCTATACATAGATTAATGATGATAGATGAAAAACATTTAACGATAAGGATAGTTCCCAGACATTTATATCGAATTTATAAAAAATCCAAAGATAGAGGTGAAGATCTAAATGTTGCAATAGCTATTGGTTTACATCCCATAATTTTAATTGCAGCAGCCGCTTCACCACCATATGGAGTCGATGAAATATACGTGGCAAATAAGTTATCAGATAATAATATAGATGTATTTTATTTAGAAAATAGTGAGCTTTTTGTTCCAACAAGTGCTGAAATAATCATAGAAGGAAGGGTTCTTAAAGATAAGCTTGCAAATGAAGGACCATTTGTGGATATAACTGGAACATACGATATCGTAAGAAGACAACCAATAATAGAGGTAAAGAATGTGTTTATGGCGGAAACCCCATATTATCATGCAATTCTACCAGCTGGAATAGAACATAGATTACTAATGGGATTATATAGAGAAGCGATAATATGGAGAAGAGTATCTGAAGTAGTGCCGCATGTAAAGGCGGTTAGATTGACTACAGGTGGCTGTGGATGGCTTCACTGTATAATTTCTATAAAGAAAAATAATGACGGAGATCCTAAAAATGCCATTCTTACAGCATTTTCAGCACATCCTTCATTAAAAATGGTTATAGCTGTAGATGAAGATATAGACGTGGATGACCCAAATGATGTGGAATGGGCAATTGCAACTAGATTTCAAGCCGATGAAGATCTAATAATAATTAAGAATTGTAGAGGATCTAGCATAGATCCTTCAGCAGACCAACATAATCTGCTTACATCAAAAATGGGAATAGACGCCACAATACCCCTTAAAAAAGATATTACAAATTTTATTAAAGCAAAAATCCCATAGGGGCCGTCGTCCCTCATGCTCGGACATCACATGTCCTATAAAGGTATCATGTCATTCAATCTAGTATCTCATGACCACCACCGTTCATCCTTAGGGCCGCTCTCTCCCGAGCCTAACCCGATTCGGATGATAAGGCTGAGAAAACTCTCCTTACGAAGAGTTTTCTCAGCCTACGGTGGTCCCATGAGGCTAAATGTCATTATGACAGAGGATACCTTTACAGGACATGGAGGATATCCTGGCATGAGGTTAGCGTCCCCCGCCATATAGACCGTTTGCGGTTACAGGGGAGGCCTAGCCCCCCGGGACTTTACACGGCCCCAAAATAATATATTGTATGGCCTATATATCTTTTTTCAATAAGTTAGGTTTATTTACTTCAATCCCCTATTTTTTATTGAACATTATGATAACTGGGAAAGATTTGGAGAGGATTCATGCTTATGCGGTAAAAGAGAAGAAGAAAATAATTTTTATCTTTGATAGATATAAGTTTCGTTTAGTGATAAATAGTTTCATTCATGCAGAGGACGAAAATGAGTACATTGTTCAATGGAGATATGCTTTTGGTAGTATGGTTCCGGATCAAGTTTTAAGAGGGTTTAAGATAAAGGAAATAGTTATAAAAGATGTTAAGGGAGAAAAAAGATTGAAGGGTCTTAGTGATCTATTAAAAATTATTCCTCGATTTTACTAATAAGGCTTTTTAGAGAAATATTGGCGATTTCTCGTAAGGCAAAATCTATATCTTCTTTTCTTACAGTTTTTCTACCTGCATGTTTTGAGGCTTGTAGGGCGATTAAGGCTACTCTAATGGCTATTTCTTCCAATAATTTACATAATCTTTCTGTAGCTTCGATACTAACTCTCTCAGCCCCAATTTCACGGATTAATCTATCTATCGGTGCTATTGGTATCCTACTTTTTTTCATAGATTTCCTCTCTTAAATATTTGATAATATCAATAATCTATTTATTTTTCTTTTTCTCGTTAATATTGTTTATGCAGGAATAAAATGAATCAATAAATGTTATAAATCTAATCTCGTCCTTATAATATCATGTTTCAAGTTATATCTACTGTAAGAATACCTAGAACCGGAGAATTTATGCATCAATCTATTTTAATTAAATAAACATATATCCAGCAAAATTAATTTAGAAGTGTTTATAAATATTATCTGTAGATCTTTGTATAAAGGCTTGGTTATACTGAAATTGATGAGGAGATTTAATTGAGAAGGATGGGTAAAATTATAAACGTTATTGAGAGAAGGATAATTGTTTCCTCAAGTTTTGCACCAAGAATGTACAGCGCGGTCTATGATAGTGATTTAAAATTAATTGGATGGGTTGTAGACGTATTTGGTCCAGTAAATACACCATATGTAAGAGTAAAGATGAAGTCTAATGTTTCTCCTCAAACTATTAAAGGAGAATATCTCTATGTAGATGAAAATAGAAGATTGATAAAAGAGGTGAGATAGCTGACCGAACCCTACTTTATTTCGATGAAATGTCCATATTGTGGTGGAAGAATTATAAAGGATGCTATAAGAGGAGAACTTGTATGTCTTGATTGTGGAAGAGTTATAGAGGATCATACAATAGATCATGGCCCTGAGTGGCGTGCATTTAATGATGAGCAAAGAAAAAGACGTGAGAGAACGGGATCTCCATTATCTCCACTAAAACCAGACCAAGGACTTTCTACAGTAATAGATTGGAGAAATGTAGATGGTAGTGGAAGAGTATTAAAAGCTGAGAAACGACCTAGAATATCTAGGCTTAGAAAATTAAATAGAATTATAAGTATCTCTGCATCTACGGAGAAAAATTATAGTATAGCATTTACTGAAATTGGTAGAATGATTTCTCAGCTAGGATTACCTAAAAGCATAGCTAATGAAGCAGCTATACTATATAGACATGCAGCTAAAAAAAGGCTTATTAAAGGCAGATCTATTGAAAGCATGGTTGCAGCATGTATATATGCTGCATGCAGACAATATAAAATACCCCGTAGTTTAGATGAAATATCTGACGTTGCGAGAGCTAGTAAGAGAGAAATAGGGCGAAGCTATCGACTTTTAATGAGAGAAATAATACGAAGTATACCACCTTCTCGAGCAATGGATTATATACCACGTTTAGTTAACGATTTAGGATTAAATCAAGAGACAAAAATATTGGCTACTAAAATTATTGAAATTGCTTCGGAACTTCGATTGGGTAGTGGTCGAATACCTAAGGGATTAGCTGCTGCAGCAGTATATCTTGCAGCAATTATAATTGATAAAAGACATACTCAACGTGATATAGCTAGCAATGCTGGAGTAACAGAAGTTACAGTAAGAAATAGATTTAAGGAAATAATTGAAAAGCTAAATTTTGAGATTTTTGTATAATTAAGAGGTTATGTGGTAAATAGATGAGCAGAATAATCCTAGAAGTTGTTGAGAGAAAGGCTATTAAATTAATAAAGGAGACCGGATCAATACTTCAAATAGACTTAGCTAAAAAACTAGATATAGATCCTCGCAGTTGTTCTAAAATAGTAAGGACGTTAGAGCGTCGTGGTTTAATTAAGAGAAAAGCAATAATGTACAAAGGTAGAAGGACCTATATGCTAACTCCAACTAAACGTTTACTAGAAGAGTTTTCAATCGATCCATTAATAATGGATCTGCCCTGTTTATTCTGTCCATATATGGAGGAGTGTTACGAAGGTATAAGGATATCTCCAGAGAAATGTAAAACTATAGAAAAATGGTTGCTTGAGAAATGTGAAAAGAAAAAACAGCTTGAAAAATATGATAGATGAAATTTTAAGCGTGGTTGCTAAGAAGATTGAACCAAATGAGGAGGAGAAACTAAGAATACAAGACACTGCTAATAAGATAGTATCAATATTAAAAGAATTGTGTAAAAAGCAGGGATTTGACATTAAGGTTGAAATAGGAGGATCTATAGGTAAAGGAACGTGGCTTAGCGGGGAAGCGGATATAGATATATTTATGCTTTTTCCCTTAAGTATTGAGTTAGATAGAATGATTTCTTTAGGTCTTAATATAGCTAGGAAAACTACTGAGATAGTCGGCGGGGTACCCGTTGAAAAATATGCACAACACCCTTATATTGAAACATATATTAATGGGATGACAATCGATATAGTACCTGCATATCAAATTGAGCATCCAAGTCAGATAAAAACAGCTGCGGATAGAAGCTCACTTCATTTAAGATATGTAAATTCTAAGTTAAATGATAGAATGCGAAAAGAAATAAGAATTTTAAAAAGATTTCTTAAAGGTATAAATGTATATGGATCGGAGATAAAAACACAGGGGTTCTCCGGATATTTGTGTGAGCTTTTGATAATATATTACGGGAGCTTCATAAACTTGCTTAGAAATGCTATTAAATGGATTCCATGGAGAACATATATAGATATAGAAAATTTTTATGGAGGAGATATGCAGAAAATATTTAAAAAATTTAATAGCCCCATTGTAGTAATAGATCCTGTTGATAAAAATAGAAATGCAGCAGCTGCGGTTTCAATGAAAAAATTGTTGGAATTTAAGACAGCGTCAAAATTTTTTTTAAATAAACCTTCTTTTAAATTCTTTTTCCCCGAAGCCACAAAGCCTATTACGTTAAATGAGTTTCAGCAAATAATATATTCGAGGAAAACTTATGTAGTATGTCTTTTACTTCCAATAAAAATTATGTCACCAGATATAATATGGGGTATTGGATTTAAAGTTTCTAGAAAACTGAGAAATATATTAGAGAAATATGACTACAGAGTACTAGATATTGGTGTATGGACAGATGAGAGAGAGATATTAGCTATACTATTTGAGGTAGAAAATATTTCTCTACCTTATGTTAAAAAACATCTAGGCCCGCCAGTCGGGTCGGTAAATGAGATGGATTTTATAAAAAAATATTTTCATAAGGGAGAAATGGTCGCGGGTCCATTTATAGAAGGAGGGAGATGGGTTGTATATAAGCCGAGAAGGTACGTATCTATAAGAGACTTGTTGCTAGAATATGTTTTTCAAATAAGTAATGTAAGAAAATTTTTAAGTAAAGATAAAATATATTTTCTCCTTAATGAAGAAGTTTTAAAAACAGTTAAAGATAAATCCTTTTTAATTTATTTAAAGGAATGGCTTATTAAAAAATATAAATGGCTTTAATTATCTAAGAATGATTCAATATAAAGTGAAAAAATGAGGGGGAAAATCGATTGGAAAAGTATTGGATTAAAATGTGGTATAGAGTTTCATCAAATGCTTAATACTAAGCATAAGCTTTTTTGTGGATGTCCTACAATTATCAGGAAGGATGACCCGCATTTTATATTTAGAAGAGTGCTTAGACCTACTATGAGTGAGATGGGAGAAATAGATAAAGCTGCACTATTTGAATTTAGAAAACATCGATTCTTTCAATATGAAGGTTATAATGATACGACATGCTTAGTTGAAATGGACGAGGAACCACCTCATAGTATTAATGAAGAAGCCATAAAGATAGCTTTAGAGATAGCTCTACTTTTACATGCCAATATAGTTGATGAAATACATGTGATGAGGAAAATTGTGATTGATGGATCAAATACTTCAGGATTTCAGAGGACGGCACTTATAGCCTTAAATGGATATATCAAACTCGGTGAAAAGAAAATCGGCATAAATACTATATGTTTAGAAGAGGATGCTGCAAGAAAAATTTCAGAAGATGAGGAGAAAGTAGTGTATAGGTTAGATAGATTAGGTATACCTTTAATAGAAATTGCTACTGCACCTGAAATTTCAAGTCCTGAAGAAGCGTTAAATGTTGCTTTAAAAATCGGACAACTTCTCCGTATTACTGGGAAAGTAAAGAGAGGATTGGGTACTATTAGACAGGATTTAAATATTTCTATAAATGGGGGTAATCGAGTTGAGATAAAGGGAGTACAGCAATTATATTTAATAAAAAAAGTCGTGGAATATGAGGCATTACGTCAGATAAATCTGATAAAGATAAGTGAAATTCTTAAAAAAAGAGGATTAACCCTTAAAAAATTAGAAACAGATATGAAATATATTGATCTTACAGAAATATTTTCTAATACTAAAAGCAGATTAATTAAAAATATTTTAAAGAAGCGAGGAATAATTATCGGAATTAAAATGCCTATGTTTAAAGAAATGTTGGGATATATTATTCAGCCTAATCGGAGACTTGGTACTGAATTTGCAGATAGAGTAAAGATGCAAACCAAGTTGAGGGGTATAATACATAGCGATGAACTGCCTAAATATGGGATAAGTAAAGAGGAAATTAAAAGAATTTCAAAGGAATTAGACATAAATAAGAATGATGCCTTCATACTAATTGCTGGCGAGAGCGAAGAGGTTTATAAAGCTATTTCGGTGATATTGGAGAGAGCAAAGGATGCTTTAAGAGGAGTCCCAGGTGAAACAAGAGCTATAAATCCTGATGGTACTACTCACTTTACTCGTCCTGTTCCCGGAGCGGCAAGAATGTATCCGGAGACCGATATTAGACCATATAGAGTAAATAAAGAATTACTGAGAAAGATTAGAGAAAATTTACCCGAATATCCTGAAGAAAAACTTAAAAAATTTGTTGAAAAATATGGGTTAAGTGAGCAGCAAGCAAAAGAAATGATAACATCATATCATTTAGACATATTTGAGAAAATTATGGAAAACATTAAAATATCTCCTTCTATAGTTGCTACTACACTTGAAGGTACATTGAAAAGTTTGCGGAGAGAGGGGATAAAAGTAGATAATATTACTGATAAGCATTTATATGAGTTATTTAAAGCTCTTGCAGATAATAAAATAGCTAAAGAGGCCATTCCTAAAATACTTGTATTTCTTGCTGAACATGAAAATGCTTCCATAGAAGATGCTATAAAGTCATTAGGATTAGAAAGAATCAGTGAAACGAAAGTTGAGGAAATGGTAAGAGAAATACTTAAGGAGTATACGGATCGATTAAACTCTATGGGAAGAGATAAGATTATAAACATTATTATGGGAAATATTATGAAGAAAGTTAGAGGAAAAATTGATGGAAAAATAGTTTATAAGATAGTTAAGAATATGGTGATGGAATATGGCAAATAAAGTGGTTCTCGTTTCTGGGCCATCCGGATGTAGAATATACGAAAAGTTAATTGAGGTGAAGAGATTTGGGGAATCCATGAATAAGAAAGTTCATCTTATACGGATATTCGATGAAATGAGAAAGATTGAACCTAAACTTGATGAGAGGACTATACTAAATTATCCTGCTGATAGGCTACAGAATTTAAGGTATGAAGCTATAAGTAGAATTAAAGATAAAATACATAGCGAAGAAGGGTTATTTTTAGTTCGTACTCCAGTTATATTTTATTGGTCTGGAAACATAATTTATGGATTAAGCTATAGTGATGTGGAGGTACTAGACCCGGATTTATTTCTAGTTATAATTGAGGATGTTATGCGGGTAAAATATATAATGAAAAAGGATCCTCAGTGGAAAATACAAAGTTTTTCCCTTCGTGAATTAGTTTTTTGGAGAGCAGATGAAATAGCACGTACACAAGAATTTGCAAGGTGGAGAAGAAAAGATTTCTATATAATTCCCAGAGAACATTCTGTGGAAGTTATATATGATATAATTATGAATCGAGAATATAAAAAGGTTATATATACAAGTTTTCCTATTAGTGGTGTGCCTCCAAATAAATTAGAGATGCTTCTTAAGGCCAAGAATAGTTTCATAAAGAAAATAAGCAGTAAATATATAGTCTTAGATCCATATACTATTAAAGAAGGAATTCTCTCTTTTAAACTTGAGGAAGCATTAAAGAACAATTCAAATGAAATAGTTTTCCAGACAAAATATAGTGATGGTATACAACACTTCGCTTTCAGTGTGAATGAGGTAAATGATGCTATAGAGGCCATTGAAAGACAAATTGTGGAAAGAGATTTAAATATGGTGGAAAGCGCTGATATCGTAGTTTTCTTTAACCCTATAGGTGTATTATCTCCCGGGGCTGCGTGTGAAATGATGCATGGATATAGACTAGGTAAGAGAGTATATATGCTTTGGGGTGGAGAATCAAGACCAAGTCCCTTCTATACAGCTAATTGCCATAAAATCTTTAGAGAAGAGGAAAGGCTAGTAGAATACTTGATGAAATAAGTTCATATAGCTATTCGTCTTCTTTCCATCTATATCCACATCTAATACATGTATAAAATCGAGTACTTGGTTCATCGGCGCTTCTCATTTGTCTTATTTCGTAATAGGCTTTATGATATCCACATTTAGGACATGTAATATTTATTTTTGGTAAAATTGATACTTTTATATCTCTATCAATTATAAGAATTTTCTTTTTACTTTTCTGTTTTTTTGTCTTACTTATACCTATTTTCTCATTAAAATCGGTATACTCTATGTATCCACATTTTAAGCATTTTAAAATTCTCTTTTCATCTATATATTGTGGAAGCAATATAGAACCACATTTAGGGCAAAACTTCATTGTAGATCCCTCATGTAACTGGCATCAGTTGAAGAGGCGATAATAACATTTTTATCTTAACTATTTCAGCCTTTCGCAGTGGATAAATTTTTCTACACGCATTATATATCTCAGAAGCAATTTTTCCCAAAACTGCTTCCTGTATAAATTCATCAAAATTTAATTGAGAAGCTTTTCCTTCAACTACCTTTTTCATAATTTTCCTAATCTCCTTCTCCTGACTAGTTTTTATTCTATGAGTAGCTATAGTCATAGCAGTAACTCTAAGAGGTATATTGTCTTTAGTATATACATTAAAAATCCCTTCTATTTTTGTGGAACCTCTACGTACGAGGCTTTTAACATAGTCTCTAGTTAACATGTATCCTTTAAACTGTGTATAAGCCTTATTGTCTTTAACTCTAGTAATTTGAAACTTTAGTTTTATAGGTAGTTGCGAGTAATCTTGTGTGATTTCGTAAAGACTGATTTCAATAGTTCTACCTAATACCTTTTCATCGGAGTCAGAGGGTATTTCTGCAATTTTTCTTAATCCAAAAGTTGCTGGAGAATATACTTCATACCATTTCTTCAGACTCCATTTGTCCTTTTTCCTTACTTTCGATGACATAGCTATACACCATATGCATAGTAAACTAAATATACTTACTTA
The DNA here is from genome assembly GCA_964550975.1 of uncultured Thermoproteales archaeon. Classification (GTDB taxonomy): domain Archaea; phylum Thermoproteota; class Thermoprotei; order Thermofilales; family B9-G17; genus CAZKAY01. The sequence continues at coordinate 27,342 of CAZKAY010000005.1, forward strand.
TACATGTATATATTAATTTTCATCATTTCAAGTTTTTTTAAGAAACATGTCTATTACGTCGCTTAAACCGGGTTTTGACGCTTCAGTTATTTCAAATTTTATCTTTACAACTGGTTTATTTATTTTAATTATTCTAGAAAGATCACTAGGAGTTCCCAAAATTACGGTATCTGCGGGTACCTTATTAATTATTTCTGCAAGTACTTGAATTTGTTGTCTGTTATATCCTATGGCTGGTAAAATATTTTTTATCTTATATTTTTCATAGATTTTTCTAAACTTTTTATTTAAATATGGCATTGGATCTATTATTTCTTTAGCATTGTATTTTATTGCTGCAATATATCCGGCTCCATACTTTAATCCTCCATGAGTTAGGCTTGGCCCATCTTCAACTATGAGTACTTGTTTATTCTTTATTAATTCTGGGTTATCAACACTTACTACTGAGTTAGTCTTTACGATTAATGCGGACTTATTTATCTTCTTTATTCTATCTACAGCCTCATCTATTCTTTTTTTATCAATTAAGTTTACCTTATTTATAACTATTACGTCAGCTAAGATTACGTTTATGGTGCCGGGATAAGAGTTTATTCCTAAATCGTGTCTAAGAGGATCGACTACAGTGATATAAAGGTCTGGTTTTAGGAATGGAGTATCATTATTGCCCCCATCCCATATTATAATATCTGCTTCTTTTTCAGCAATTTTCAATATCTTTTTATAATCTATACCACTATAAACAATATTTTTCATTAAAAGATGTGGTTCATATTCTTCTCTCTCTTCGATTGTTGTCTCATATTTATCTAAATCTTCAAAAGTTTCAAATCGTTGAACTATTTCTTTTTTTAAATTTCCATAAGGCATTGGATGACGAATTATTACATATTTTAATTTCCTCTTCCTTAAGATTTTTGAAATATATCTTGAAACGCTACTTTTACCGGCACCGGTACGAGAGGCGCATACAGCTATTATAGTTTTCTTAGATTTTAACATAGTTTTAAATGGTGTTAATAGTCTAAAGTCAGCGCCACTAGATAAAACTAAAGAAGCTTTATACATTAAGTCTTCATAGGTTAAATCACTATAGGACAGAATCACTTCATCTACTTTATATCTTGAAATGATTTCTCTGATATTTCTTTCCGATAGAATCGGTATACCATTTGGATAAAGTTTACCGCTAAGTTCAGGAGGATATATCCTATTTTCTATGCCAGGTATTTGTGAGGCTGTAAATGCTATTACATTATATCTTTTATCGTTTTTGAATAACACATTAAAGTTGTGGAAGTCTCTGCCACCAGCTCCCATAATGATTATATTTTTTCTTTTAATCATATCGATCACTGTATCTACATCCACTAAACCTAAAATAATTGTCTATATAAAACGTTTTCGAAAGATTATTTTCCAGCAAAACTAAAATGTCTAATATTTTTGAATTTTGTTAATGGAAATGTTATTAAAGGTGTTTTGAATAAAATATTGTATGAGAGGAGGTTTTCAAATAATATTTGATACAAATTTTCTATTATTACCATTTACAGAACAAGTAGACATCCTTAGTCAAATAGAAAAAATATTATCTATAAAATTTATACCAGCGATACTTCAGAGCAGTATTAAAGAACTAGATAATCTTAAAACTAAAGCAAACCCTAAGCTTAAGAAAAGAATTAGATTAGCCAAACAATTAATAAAGAACTTTAGTGTCATTAATGATGAAGAAATTAAGGGTAAATCTTTTGATGAAAAAATTTTAGCAATAGTAAAAATCCAAGATAAACGATATATTATCGCTACGAATGATAGAGAATTAAGAAAAAAACTTAGAGATTTGGGGATTCCAGTAATAGTGTTTAGGATAAAAGATAAGAGAATATATGTTGAGGGAGAAATACTTTGATCATTTATTGAAGTATTATGTGCTCGATATCGAAGTATCTTTTAAGTATTAATATCGCTCTAGAAATGTTTCTTCCTTCTTTTCCAATGGCTAATCCTTTTTCTTTAGAAGGAACCGATACATACACTACTTTTTTTCCGTTAATATTCTTAGATAGCCTTATGGATTGAACACTAGCAGGAAATAAAGAATTTTTTATTAGCTCATCCATTTTCTCTGAATATTCTACAACTTCTATATTCTTCCCTGTTAATTTATTTAATCTTTTTATATTTATTCCATTTTTTCCTACAGCTTTACCTACATATCCCTTTTTTACAAGAAATATAAGTCTATTTTTTTCTCTATCAAGAATACAATCTATAACGGTAACACCAGTAATACTTTCAAAAAAAGCTATATATTTCATCTCCTCCTCGGTCATTTTTATATTAGGCAAATTATCACCCTTCTTCACTTTCAACTAGAGATAATATGTTGCTTTCACCTGGATCATCGATACTGAGTGCAGCAACCATAAATGGCTTGCCGCAGAGAGCTCCAAGTTCCCAACTATTACCCGGATATATATAATATGGTGTTGAACTAAGCTTGCAATAGTATTCTATATCTTCTCTTATTTCTATAGGACAATTACTGGCGATAATTATCATTTTGCTTTTTCCAAGTTTCAATGTCTTTATTGTAGACTTAGATCCTAATATTACTTTACCTGTTCTAATTGCGGTCTTTAATTCTCTTTCTATATTAATCATTTTTTCTCCCTCTTCTTAGCTAAATTTATCCATATTTCAACCATACCAGTACCTAAGGGAATAGGATTAGATCCAGTAATAACATTTTCTATTACTCCCTGAAGCCAGTCAATTTCACCTTTAGTTGATGCGTCAATTAAATTTTTTACAGTAACCTCAAATGCGGCTCTTGCCAGTACACTTTCCTTACTCCCAGCTATTCCATGTCTACCTATTTGTTGAACTTTTCCTTCCGATGTCATAACATCAGCCACAAGCATAGCATGTCTAATGTCTACATCAAGAGCTTGTTCCGAAAGTGTATTCATTAATTCTCTAATAATAGCTGCTCTGGCCGCTTCTATTCCAAGTACTTCGTATATCTCATTTATATCATTTGTGGTTGTTCTTCTTATGTCTACGCCTTTCATACTAAGTATCGCGCTAAGATTGCATCCTTCAGCAATAAGGACATACTCATTTATATCTTTATCATATCTTACTATAACTCTTTTTATCCCCTTTACTCCCTTTAACTTTAAATTTAATATCCTATTTTTAATTTTTCTGAGTTTAGATAGATCTTTTATGTTTTCTTGTCTAAATATTACTGTATTTGTCTCCCTATCAACTTCTACTATACCACTTTTCCCCTTAATCCTATTTAAAACTTTAATAATGTCATCTATTTTAAGTTTATTTTCTTTCATTTCTTTAGACTCAAGTTTTATAATTACTGCTTTATTTAAATAATCTATTTCCACGCTCTCAGAAATACTTTCAATTGTAACTACTTCTATTTCTTTAGCTATATTTAATGCTTTTTCCTTACTTTGGGAATATTCGGGTGTTAAGTAAATCCACATAATAGGAGTCGCCGTTGTTTTTCTAGCATCAACTATTTCAATTATACGTGGTAATCCTAGAGTGACATTAAATTCTCTTACACCGGCGAAATGAAAGGTTCTTAGGGTCATTTGAGTACTAGGTTCACCTATTGACTGTGCAGCAACTATACCTACTGCTTCTCCCGGTTCTACTAATGAATTTTGATATTCTCTTTGAACCTTATATAATATTTCTTTAAGTTTAGTCTCGGTTACTCTCTTTCCTTTAAGGTATCTTACTAGATCATTTATTATATTTTCCGGAAGATTTGTCTTAAAACTATATATCACTTCTAAAAGATCTTTTTCAGAAAGAATTTTTTCCTTAGACATATTATACACCTAATTCTCTTTCTAGTAATCTTTTAACATTTACAGCTTTTCCATGGTCGCTTTTTGAAGGATCGACCCCATCTTCTCCATATCTTAATTGAATAATCATGTCAGTAGATGTTCTAACAGTTCCATCATATTTTACATGTAGATCTTGAAGAGCATTTGCAAGTCGTCTATACATGTAACCACTCTGAGCTGTTCTTACAGCTGTATCAACTAATCCTTCTCTACCACCCATAGCATGATAGAAAAATTCTATAGGAGATAGTCCATTTTTAAAATTCCCATATACAAAACCTCTTGCTCTTGCTCCGATATCTCCTTGTTTAAAATGTGGAAGAGGGCGTCCTCTATATCCTCTTTTTATCCTCTCTCCTCTTACAGCTACTTGACCTAGACATGTAGTCATTTGAGTTATATTAATTATATTTGCTCTAGCGCCTGTCTGAGCCATTACGACAATTTCATTGTTTAAGCCAAGATATCTATTTGCTATTTGGCCAGCTTTATCTCTAGCTTCTGTTAATATTTCCATGATTCTTGCTTCAAGGGTTTCTTCTAGAGTTTTTCCTGGAAGAGGTTCAAGTTCTTTTCTTAAAGCAGCAGCAATTACTTTTCTTACACTGTTTTCTGCATTTTCGAAGATCTCATTTATACTATTCCATGCTTCCTCCGGAAGATCTAAATCCCTTAGACCTATAGAAAATCCACGTTGATCTAAAAATTCAATAAACATTCTAAATACATTATCAATAAAATTTTTGATAAAAGTATTTCCATAATCCTTTATTAATCTATGAAGTAATGATTCAGATTTCTGTGCACCTATAGCATTTTTATCTATAACTCCTGTTAAAAGTATACCATTCTTGATGATCACATAACCATCAAATGGACATTCTTCTTCATTACATTCCTCTTCTCTTATACCCGAAGACACGCGTGCTCTTAATGTATAGCTAAAATCTTCGGGTAAAAATAGGCTGAACAACTGTTTTCCGGTCCACACCTTTATCGGTTTTTCAAATACAGGTTCAGGGATTTTCCCTTTATATCCTGCTGTCATTAAGAGTCTACATACATCCTTTTTATCAAAAAGCGTGTCTTTTCTGGTAAATAAGTAGGCTGCAGTTATATAGTCCTGTGTAGCCCCCATGATAGGACCTCCATAGCGCGGTGAAAGTATTTGTTCTTGAACTAGCATTAAACTTTCTGCTTCAGCTCTAGCTTCTTCTGTCTGAGGTACATGTAAATTCATTTCATCTCCATCAAAATCCGCATTGTAAGGGGGACATACACATAGGTGTATTCTAAATGTTTTATAAGGAAGTACTTTTACCTTATGAGCCATTATTGACATTCTATGAAGAGATGGTTGCCTATTAAATAATACCACGTCGCCGTCTTGGAGATGTCGTTCGACGATATATCCAGGTGTTATAGCTTCTGCTAACGCTTCTCTATCCTTTACATATCTCAAATCTATTCTACCTCCATCTGGTCTAACTATATAGTTTGCGCCTGGATAATTATCTGGCCCGCTAATTATAAGTTGTCTAAGTCTATCTATATTCCATTCGGTAACTCTTTCTTGTATAAGTAATGTTTTAGCGATATCTATTGGCACGCCTACTTCATTAATACTTATATTTGGATCGGGGGAAATTACAGTTCTAGCAGAGAAATCAACTCTTTTTCCCGCAAGACTTCCTCTGAATCTTCCTTCTTTTCCTTTTAATCGTTGAGCTAATGTTCGTAAGGCTCTTCCAGAACGATGCTTTGCAGGAGGTATGCCGGGAAGTTCGTTATCGAAGTAAGTTGCAACATGATATTGTAGTAAATCCCATAGATCATCAATAATCATTTCAGGAGCTCCTGCTTCGATATTTTCTCTTAATCGTTGATTTATTCTAATAATATCGACAAGCTTATGAGTTAAGTCATCTTCTGAACGCATTCCCGTTTCTAAGGTTATCGAAGGTCTTACGGCTATAGGAGGTACAGGTAATACACGTAATATCATCCATTCGGGTCTGGCATATTCTGGGTCGAATCCAAGCAGTATTAAATCTTTATCAGGTATTCTTTCTAATCTAGACCTGATTTCCTTCGGATTAAGACGTGTAAGTACGCCTCTTTCTCTTTCTTCGTAAAAACTCATAGGTTTTTCGAGTTTAATTTTATATTGTTTTTCGCCACAGTATGGACATTGATTATTCTTAATCGTTTTTTTAATAATTTTTTTAATTAAATGTTGCTTAAGGGGTTTCCATCTTCTCTCATATATTCTTATTTTTTTCAAATATTTTTCTATTTCTTCTTCAGGTAATAAAATTCTTCCACAATGACGGCATGTGGCTCTAAGTAATGTATGGATATATTTAACAAATTCCACATGTATAACAGGTCTTTCCAATTCTATATGACCAAAATGCCCTGGACATTGTCCTACATAATTTCCGCATGTTTCACATCTTACTCCTGGCTCAATTGTACCTAATCTCCTATCCATAGGTCCGGCTCTTATAGGCATTCCGTCTTCATCATATGTTTCAGAAGTAACGATTTCTGTTACAGACATTTTTCTAATTAATTCCGGTGAAAGTAATCCAAACTTAATTCCCAGAATTATTTTTTTGGGTTTTCTTTGAGATAAATATTGATACATTTTCTCACCTATTCTATAACATCACCTAATATAAGTCTAGGTGCTATACCAAGGCTCATAAGTTCTTGGAGAAGAAGTTTAAATGCATAAGAGATTTCTATTAAACTCAGATCACCTTTATCTCCACATATACGACAAACAGGCTTACCTTTCCTTGCATCATAATAGCCTAAAAATCCACACTTATTACATATATAGACATAAGTTTTATCTGATTCTTCAAATAATCTTTCTTTTAAAAGCATAGCGGCTCCATGACCCACTAAACAATCCTTTTCCATTTCTCCAAATCTTAGTCCTCCTTCTCTGGCTCTTCCTTCGGTTGGTTGTCGAGTTAATATCTGAACAGGACCTCTGGCTCTTGCATGCATTTTATCACTCACCATATGATGAAGTTTTTGATAATAAACTATTCCTATGAAGATCTTTGCCTTAAGCTTTTTACCTGTTCGACCATCATACATTACTTCCTTTCCATCTTCTCTAAATCCCAATTTTAAAAGCAAATTTCTAAGGATTTCCTCGGGTTCTCCCTCAAATGGCGTTGCATCTATATATCTTCCATCCAAAGCGGCAACTTTTCCAGCAAGCGATTCTAGAAGTTGACCTACAGTCATCCTTGAAGGTATTGCATGAGGATTTATTATTAGATCAGGAACTATACCATCTTCTGTGAAGGGCATGTCTTCTTGGGGAACGATCATTCCTATAACACCTTTTTGTCCGTGTCTTGAGGCAAATTTGTCTCCAAGCTCAGGGATTCGCTGGTCTCTTACTCTTACCTTGATGAGTTCGTTATCCTCCGAGGTATGAGTTATAATTACTTTATCTACGATACCTTTTTCTCCATGTCTAAGTGTTAGTGAAGTGTCTCTACGTCCAGTACTCGATCTTACTTCAAAAAATGTTTCGAAAAATCTGGGAGGACTAGTTTTTCCTACTAATGCTTCTCCACCCATTATTTCTGCTTCAGGTCTAACTATACCATCTCTACTATCCAAATGTCTATAGGCTTCACTAGATCTATATCCGGTAACTGATGGGTCAGGAATTTCTATATTGTCCTCCTGTCCTCCTGGATATCTTCTTTTCTCAGTTTCATATACTCTATAAAAAGTAGACCTAGCCAGTCCTCTTTCTATTGATGATTTATTTAGTATTATAGCATCTTCTATATTATAACCTCCCCATCCCATAACGGCCACAACAAAGTTTTGTCCATAGGGTCTTTTATCTATTCCAATTAGGTCCATAACCTTTGTTCGAACGAGCGGCTTTTGGGGATAATGTAAGAGATGCATTCTTGAAGGTAAAGTGTATTTAAAGTTAAGCATGGGTAATCCTAAAGCCTGTTTAGCCATCGCTGCTTCATATGTATTCCTTGGAGATTGATTATGTTCAGCATATGGTATTGTTGATGCTATTATGCCTAAAATTGAGGATGGTATTATTTCCATATGCGTATGTTCCGGAGTAATATCTTCAGGATTAATTGCTATACGAGCATTTTCTTCTTCCTCTACATCTAAATATTCAACTATACCTTCTTTTATTAATCTACTCCACTGCCATTCTCCATTCTTCAATTTCTCAATGTGTTCTTTATTCAATACAAGCTTACCATTTTCAACTACTAATAATGGTCTTCTAATTCTACCAGAATCACAGTTTACATATATTTCGTTTATGTATTGATCCTTATACCAAGCAATGTTTACCTCATCAGGGATTTTTGCTTTCCTTCTCATTTTCCTAATGATCTTTACAAGTTGATCGGGAGTAGCATGAATTCCTATTAATCTTCCGTTTAAAAACACCTTAGCGCCTGACAGATTATTACTTCTGGCAATTTCAATTGGTACTACATCAAGTTTATATAAAAGATCCTCTATTTCTTGTTCATCAATTCCTATTGATAAAGTAGCTAATAATGCAAGATTTTTAACTAACCCACAGTTTTGACCCTCTGGACTTTCAGCTGGGCACAATCTTCCCCATTGAGTTGCATGTAGTTCCCTTGCCTCAAAATGCGGTTGAGATCGACTTAAAGGTGATACTACTCTTCTTAAGTGACTAATAGTTGATAAATAATTTGTTCTATCTAATAATTGACTTACACCAGTGCGTCCACCTATCCAATTACCAGTAGCCATAGCATGCTGAAGTCTATCGGTAATTATATCGGCCCTGACTAAAGTTATCAAGTCTATTAGTCTATTTCTACTTTTCATTCTCTCCAATTGGTATTTCATATCTCTTATGAACTGCTTTAATGCTGATCTAAATAACATAGCCAGTAAATCCCCGGCCAGTTTTAGTCTTTTATTTGCATAATGATCTTTATCATCTGGAGGCCTTCTTTCAAGAACTACTTCTAACAGTTTTTCAACCATTTGTCCCAAAAAATAGGCTTTGAGTAATCTTCTTTCAGGAGAATTACCTAAATGCGGTAGTAAATAATTATCAATTACAAGTTGTGCTCTTTCTAATCTCACACTTCTAACCTGTCCCATAGCTACCCTATTTCCTATATAGTCTAATGCATCTTCTATTGTAGAAACTGAAGAAGCCTTAAGTAAAGATGGTATTAATTCGTTTTGAATAGCTGGATCAGAGGAAATAGCTTCAACAATTTCTTTATCGGTAGTTAAACCTAAAGCTTTCATAAGTATTATTAATGGAATTTTCCCGGCCACTGCTGGGAAGGAGACATAAAGTTCTCCATCCTTATGTCTTTCAATTATTACCGGTGTTCTATAGGCTGTGGTAGCCGAAAAAACTTTGGCCGTATGTGTTACCGATGCCGTGGTACCACCTATATCTACTAGTACTCTATTTACAGCTAAATCTTCCTGTATAACTAATACCCTCTCTGACCCATTTATAATAAAATATCCTCCCGGATCATCAGGATCTTCACCAACTTCTATCAATTGTTCTCTATTCATCGAATGAAGATAACATTTTTTTGATTTAACCATTATAGGCATATCTCCAATATACGCTTTTACAGTATCTCTCGCCTCTCCATCCACGATTAAGGTCATATATAGATAAATAGGCGCAGAATAAGATAGATTCCTTATCCTAGCTTCCATGGGTAATATTTCACTTATAGAGCCATCAGCTTCTCTAACAATAGGCTTTCCCACTTCTATTTTTCCAAATTTAACATATAGGCCATGTATTTTAGTCTCAATTATAGATTGCTCATCGATGATCTCTTGTAAACGTTTTTCGATAAAATCATTATATGAATCAAGATGTTGTCTTACTAACCCTTTGTCTTTAATAAATGCATCAACTAATACCCATCTATCAGATATACTAATACTCATATATACTACCCGGGATAACTACTCGTAGAGCAATAGAGGTGCCAGCCGTAGGGCTCTTTCTAATTATCATTATTACATCTCCAGGTTTAGCATTAAGAGCCCTGACGGCCGGATCCGAGGAAAGAATCCAAGGTAACTGATTTTTCCTTATATTCATTCTTCGTAAAATTATTTCTGCCTCATCTCTTTTAAGTAAAATATGTTTAGGTACAAGTTCATTTTTAAAAATATCAAATTTTTTAGGCATGAGGGTCGTTCCCCATTAACAGAAATTAATTATAATTGCTTAGAGATAAACTAATAAGTATAATATAAATTTTATGCTTATTTTCAGTCAGCATAGTTTTTCAATAATAATTACCAACTCTGCATAAATGAATTTATGCTGCCACAATTGATTTAAACCTAAGTTTTAAATAGTTAAATATATATAATAAAAGGTGAGGAGAATTATCTAAAAATATTTATTGGCTTTTATAAATGAGTAAAAGTCTAAAATTTAATGAGATGGTGTAATAAGTTATGAATATTTTAGAATTACATCTAACTGAAAAACAACAGAGGTTGCTTAAACTTCTTTTAGAGGAGAGTAAACCTATACATGTGTTTACAGTAGAGGAGACGCAACATAAGATTGCAAAGGAGCTGGGAATTACTCGTCAAGCATTAAATGTACATTTAAGAAAGCTTAGAGAAGC
>CAZKAY010000006.1:0-37437 GCA_964550975.1 uncultured Thermoproteales archaeon
TTGTTGACAAAGAGTTCGAGTATAATAGAAATATATTAAATCTAAATATGGGGGATACTATAATTTTATCTGGAGTAAATAGTGATATAATTTTATCTTTAATAGTATCAAACTTAATGGAAATAAACTGTAAATTCATATTAATAGACAGTAGTGGATTATATCAATATTTTTCTTCGGGCCAAATAAAGAAATATATTATAGGCTGGAACCTGGCTTTACCTTTAGAGATAATTGAGAAACATATTGGAGAGAAAAACATATTATTTGATATTTATACAAATATTTTCTCAATATTATTAAATATGGACAGCTATGAGAGGGTTATATTACAGAATATATTATTAAAGATACTTACAAAAAGAAGTAACTTAATAGAGGATCTGAGAAGCGAACTAGAGAGTCTATTATATTTATCTACATATAGTATTAGAAAAAATTTTATCGAAAAATTTCTATCCATACTAGATATATTTACTCATAGTTTTATCTCCGTTACCTTCCCATTGCAGGGTCAGATAGGCAGGTTTAATGAAACCTGCATATTTGACTATAGTTTAATTCCATCTTCCTTCAGAAACTTGGCACTACTTTTAAATTTAATATTACTAGAAAAATGCGATTATCCAGTAATCATTATAGATTTAAATGGAATATATGAGAGAAATATTTTGATAAAAAACGAATTGTTTAGAAAAATTTTAAATGAATTCTGTAAAAGAGAGGACCATATAATTATAGTATCAGATAAAAATTTATCGTTTCTCTTAAAATTATGGTCAACGTCTATTAGAAATCTGATTTTAACTCAAATACATGATTTAGATGATATAAATATGCTATTTAAGATGGGTTTTTCCAGAGACCTTTTATTAAAATTATTATTGCTTGAAAGCGATAGAGCACTAATTTTAGATACACATAATATTTATGAAACTAGAATAAATATTGAATCCTTTAAATATTTAAAAAATATACCGAAGAAATTTCCAAAGAAAACATTAAAGTATCCAGAATATCTTCCTAAAATATTTCTGTCAAATATCTTCGGTAGAAATGCTGAGATAATATACAGTTTACTAAGTTTTCTACGGGAAGGCGCAACTAATAGAGATGGAGTATTATCTTATCTTCAATATAAATATGGGTTGAAGACAAGTATTGCGTCTCAACTAATGGTAAAGGCAATGATATATAACCTTATTGAAGAGGTTGTGGGTAAGGATGGTAGATATTGGATAAGAATTACGTTAAAGGGTATTTCTGTTATGGAAGAATATGAGAAATATATGGGTGGGCTTAAATGATAAAGATTAAACAATATAGCAATGGGTTCTCATGGCCAATAATACTTATTGATAAGGGATGGATCTATGGCGAGATAAAGATGATTTCGATGAAACGTAGGGTTAGAGTAGTTAGAAAAATATTTTTAGTATCAAAGAGAAATAAGCGAATGGAGGAAATTTTTGTAGAATATTATTCTCCTAGAGACTTTATGATAATCCTTGATAATGCGTATAAGATTATATCATACTATCTAGATAAAAAACATCCCATTGATATTGTATATAGAGATATAGAATCCTTAATTTCATCGTTGAATTTATTTAGAAAATATTTAGAGGAGATAGATTATGATGGAAGATAAACAATTTCTTGAAGACATACCTGGAGTAGGTAGGGTTACGGCAAAAAGACTTAGGGATGCTGGAATATTAAGTATAAAGCATTTATCTCTATATACTATTGATGAACTTGTAGATATAACCGGAATGGATCCAATAAGACTTTCGTCAATACTTTCCTATGCAAGAAAAATTATCGGATTTAAAGTAAATAACGCGTCATCCTATATGAAATATCGTAGCTCCTTGCCTAGAATAACTACCGGAGTAAATGGATTAGATAGAATTCTCCAAGGAGGATTGGAGGCCAGAGCTATATATGAATTTGCTGGGGAATTCGGTACAGGTAAAACTCAGATATGCCACCAATTAGCTGTAACTGTTCAACTAACTAGGAATAGAGGTGGTATTGGAGGTTCATGCCTATATATAGACACTGAAGGTACATTTAGTCCACCTAGAATTAAAGATATTGCAGAAAGATTTGAGATAGAAAATGTACTGGAAAACATATATACTATTGAAGCTATAAACGTTGATCATCTAATAGAATGTATTAGAACTGAAGCTGTAAATCTAGTTGAGAAGAACAATGTATCATTAATAATCATCGATTCATTGATAAGTCATTTTAGAGCAGAATATACTGGTAGAGAGAAACTAGCATTAAGGCAGCAGAGATTAAATTACCTAATAGATTGGCTTCTAAGAATAGCCAGAGTATATAACGTATATATCGTTGTTACAAATCAAGTTATGGACGTACCTAATGCTTGGAGGGCGGGGCAGAAAATTCCAACTGGAGGAAATATTATAGCTCATGGAATGACTCATAGAATATTATTGACGCGTGAAAGAGGCGTAGAAAAAGCTATGATAATAGATTCTCCATACTTGCCTTATGGGGATTTCATATATTTTGAAATTTATGAGGGAGGTGTAAGAGATGTGGATAAAAAGTGATGAGAATTATCTGAAATTACTTAGAGAAAAATTTCCATATAAAAGTAATTCATGGTTTAATAGATGTTTAAAGAGGATAAATAATGTTCATCGATTAAATAAAAATACATGGTTTATTAGAGGTTCGTCGTCTCTCGGAGATAGAAGACAATACTATATTGTAACATATGATATGGCTAAGAACAAATATTATTGTACATGCTATGATACTTTTAGTCCGGGAGGAAATAGAAGGAGAAGAGAAGTATGTTCACATGTCGGGGCAGTAATATTATATCAAATAATTCTACAGAAAAGGTTGAATATATGATGAAGATATTTATTGGAAGTATTACTGCAATACACCGCCATATTCTTAATATAGGGATTAATAAAAAAGTATATATTATAACTGATAACCCCAGTTATTTTAAATTAAAAAATAGATCAAACTTTTCAATATTTATCATAAATTCTTTAGATATAGATATTTCTTTAACAGACATTAAAGAAATAAATTTCATAATTATTGAAGTAAATCACTTACTACTGTATTTAAAATATCGGTTTGGGGTTTCATTTATGAGAAGAATAGCTCATAGATTTTTTGAAAATTTTAAATCATTTAGTAAGGCTAATAATATAGAAATTTGGGTTTTTCTATACAAAAGTGATAATGACAAAGTTATATTTATGCCTAACTGGATTTTAGCTGAAAAAATTTATTTAGATGAGAATAATGGATGATGAGAAGATCTTTATATGTCCAATCTGTGGAAAAATATTTTACAATAATATAGGATTAAATAGACATTTGTCTAGAACACATTCAAACTATTGTTTTATAATTAACTCTCCTTTTCTTATAAAGGTATTAATGAAGATGGAAAAAAATATAGAGGTGCTTAAAAATATAGATAAGATTATCGATATATTAGGGTCTATACAGCTGATACTCAGAGATATTAGAGAACAATTATCTATTAATCCTCCAACATACAGTTCCCAAAGTGATGTTAATAGAAAGGAGGTTAATGAAAATATTCCCTCGTTCTTGGTAGAAAATCCATGGATAAAGGTACTGTCTAGAAAGGGAAGGAAAGTCTAACAAAAAATATTACGAAGGAAGAATATATATGATTGGTGAATAAAGTGGATGAGGAAGAGAAGATAGCTCGCGCCGTTGGAGATAAAACTAGACTAAATATATTGAAGTTATTAAATAAGTTAGGTCCATTATCTACAAGCGAGCTCACAGAGAAACTTAATAAGCATAGGTCTACGATCATAAGGCATATACTTATTTTACAGGATGCTGGACTAATAACTAAAAATAGTGAATTATCATATACTTATACTATAACTAGTAGAGGTAAGAAATTTCTGGAACTTGCTTCAACTGAAGGTAGTGTAAAGATAGAAGTACCAGTGAAAAAACGGAGAGTTTTTTCGTTTAACATATTAAGAAACTTGCTTCATATACCTACTCTAATATTTTTATCATTGGGGTTTATCGGAATGTTTGCTCCAGTTGAAGTAAGTATTTTATCCAGAATATTATGGTTTATAATATTTACTTTAATATCTTTTCTTTGGGAAATTTTTATCAAGCGATTATAACTGTATATAGGAGGATAGAGTATAGCTTAGATAAAATATTATAAATGTTACTATAAATGATCTTTCAATGCTTAACCCCCTAAATATGGATATCGATATCGTTAAGAATCCTATTGTAAAGACCTGTAATATTAATCTATATATTACTGTCAAAACTATATATCCTATAAATGTTTGAGGGAAAATGAGATATAGATAAGGATATAAAAATATTGGAAACATTGCTACAAGAATAACTAAGATGAATTCTGGTCGATGAGTTTTTGAACCTAGGAGATACGAAAGAATTTCTGATAAAAGTGTAATGAATATCCAGCTCTTCAATATACTTAAACTAATCCATATTTTTAGTGGAAGAACAATATTATAGGAAAAGAAGCTTAGCGTAACATAATTTTTATGAATTAAATCAATTGATATCAACGAATATTCTAGCAGATTTAATTTTAGATATGCAATTACATTCCCTGATACACCTATTGACACAGAAATTAATGCAAGTATGATTGTATATAGATAATTATTATACATTTTTGTGAAGAAGCTTTCAGGAAGAAGTATTTTACCGATAGATCTTTCAAATAACTCCAACATTATATGCTTAGGTCTAACTATTTCCTCAATTCTACTCGATTCTCTTTTAATTAATTTAAATGTTTTTAATCCCTTAGGTGTAAGGAAATATCTTTTATTTTTATCCTGAGATATATATCCCCTCAATTGATCTAAATTATAGTATAATGTCCCTACGCTAGTCTTTAAATGTCTTTTAAGTTCTGTAAATGTTGTAGGGCCTTTATTGCCCAATAATAATATGATTTTGCGTCTGCATGTATTTCCAAGTATACTATATATTTCTGAAATTTCACTTTCTATTTCAGCTTTACCCACCATCTCACCATTTCATCGATTAACTATTTATTTAAGAAAATGATATAAAAATATGACCTTAGGTAGATGGGTTTATGAATATAGGGTTAAGTAGAGATATAAAATTTATACCTGAAATGGAGGCCATAGAATCTATTCCATTTTTTAGAAACCTATACTTTGAAATAGTAGTTTCTCAAAAATATTTAGAAGATATATCTATATCAGAGATAATAGATCTATGTGAATTTACTAGCGATGTAAATATAATTGGAATAAGATTATCTTCAAATATTTTATATGATTTAGATTTAGTTGAAAAAAGTCTATATATTTTAGACGAGCTTAAAGCAAAATTTCTTGTAGTCCCATTTTTTACGAATTCTAAGTATCAGGTAAAGGATATGGATAAAATATTTGAACTAACAGCTAATTATAATAAAACTATCTGTATAGAAACTTTATCTTCCAAATTTTTTTTACCAATAAAGTACATAACAGAAATGATCGATAAATATACTAAATCGGTATTCGGTATAGCATATAATATGTATTACAATAGAATGAATAAAAACATGTTTAACGAGATAGGTGAAAATATAGAGTATATAAAAATCCTATATTTTATGAATTTTTATAAAGAGAATAAGCTAAATATATTGGATAACATGGGTGAAATAAATATATTTAGATTAATAAGATATCTTCATAGATATAAATTTAGATACTTTCTCATTCTAGATTATCCAGATATAACAATATATAACTTGATTAACGATATAGAGAAAATAATGGAATTTCTTTTTTCTATAAAAGAGAAATAAATACTTACTTCGTCTTTAAAAGTTCCTTTTTCTTCTCCCCAGTTGATTTCGATATAACCCATCCTATCCAAGCTGTAAAGAAGACTAGGAAGAAAACTATTGACGAAACCGGTATAATTATTATCCACCATGTCCACCAGAAAGTGCTAGTCATAATTTCATATTTCAGCCATAGAATGAGGGAAAAAATATAGAAGAAACCTATGGAAAAAGAGATAAACATAATTAGGTATCCCCATCTATGGCTTCTCACAGAGACACCTATATAATCACTTTACTGGTTTGCCGCATTTAGGACAGAACTTTGCATCCGGTGGAAGAGGAGTACCACAATATGGGCAATATTTAGTAGCTGAAAGCTTTGTACCACAATATGGACAATACTGAAAGCTTGCATCGATTTCTCTACCGCATTTCGGGCATCTTACCCTTTGCGTAGCTGGTGGTGGTGGAGGAGGTGTTGTTGATGGGGGTGCGGTAGTTGTCGGTGGTGGACCTAAAATAGGCGGTATCATAACCATTCCAGCGCCTAATCCTGCTCCAGGAGATTTTCCTAATTCTTTCGCCATCGCTGTAGCTGTTTCCATTCTTAGCACATAAGATGCCTGACCTCCAGTTTGTTTGATCCAGAATAATCTTTCTCTATACTCTTCTGTAGTATCTATTCCCTCAAATTTTAGATCGATTAAATCGAGTCCTATTCTTTTAAATTCTTCTCCTACAGCTACTTTACTCTTAAACGAAACTTCCTCTATTTTCGTGAAAACAGTTATTAAGTTATACTTAGATAATTGTGTTATCATCCTTTCATTAATATACCCTCTAATAAAATCATTTATACCCTCTGTTTCATATATCCCTTGTCCACCAACAACTTCCATAACAAATAGCTTGGGATCGCCTATCTTAAACCAGAAGGATCCATAAAACTTTAATGGAGCTAGATCTATTGTTTGAGCCTGTCCACCGAATTTACCTCTGAACTGTTTTGTAGAAATAAATATAACTGTAGCTTTAAATGGGGACTCCGGGTATCCAGCGATAGAGGTTATAGCTTTAGTGATTAAGGGTATATTTAATGTAGTTAGTGTATGTCTACCTGGGCCTAATACATCATAAGCCTTTCCATCTCTGAAAAATACTGCTACTTCATATTCATGGACTATTAGTTGTGCACCCCATTCTATAGTTTCATCGGGATATCTCCATACAATATCATTTTCCCCAGGATTTTTCCATTCAATTACCTGTGGCATATCATACACCTCTAATTAGGTTCTCTCTAGATAAAATTGCTGCAGAAAGTTCATCTAACATTTTTCTTATTTCATCCAATTTTTTCCTATATGCTTCAAAGTCTCTTTCATCTGCTAATGCTTTTAATTCTTTGCATTTTTGAAGCAGCATATTTACATTTTCAATTAAAGTATAATCAAATTTAATTAACGAATCTAGTTCGTTTTCGCGGATCTTTATCGCATCAAAAAATCCGGAATATCCATAGCTGGCATGATGTATTTTTTCAGCAACTCTATCCATAATTGCAGCTATCCTATTTAGAGTATTGAATAATTCTGTTCTTTCAGCCTCTACCACCGAGATTAAAGATTCATCAAAATTATTTTTTGCTTCAGTCATAACTCTAAATAGATAGTCTCTAATAATCTTATCACTTTCTCTTCTTAATTCTTTTTCTTTATATCCTCTATATCCAGGGATAATTGTTTCAATTTTCTCTAGGAGGGCTAGCTGATCCTTAACTTTCTCATATATATGAGACATTCAATAAACACCACTTCAATTATATGTACTCTCTCTAATAAATATTTGCAAAATATTACATCAACTTAAAGATACTGTATATTTACTACTAAATTTTCCAGGTTTTTTTATAACAATTATATTATCATAGTCTGTATTATATAGTTTCATTTTTATATTATGTAAACTTATTCCTTTCTTTTTAACTCTAGATTTCAGTATAAGGATAAGCTTATTTATCTCGCTCTTTAAAACATCTCCTCTACGAATCAACTTATCAATATTTTTGCGATATATATCGGTAATCTTAGTAGCTGTATACCATCGCAGAATATAAGAAATGTTTATAATAATGACTGCAGGTATCAGAAAATAATAACTATTGATAAAATAATATTGATTAAATATTAAAAAAATATAAAATAGAAGTGGAAAAAATATTGATATCAAGAGTAATATCTCAGAGATTTTCGTCATCAGATTCAGTCTTTTAAAACTGGGGTCACGTCTAGGTATTCCAGCAATATCGTTTAAAGCTTTCTTAATATTTTTCCACCTTATATTAGATCTTAATTTCAGTTTTCGAACAATTTTTTCAAGTTTAGCAGGATCTTCTAATTTCCCAAGTCTACATTTATCTAAAGACTCTACTAAAAATATAATATCTTCTATATCACTCATTTTTCCTACCTAAAAATTTATCTAAAGTAGATTGTTCACTGTCTCTATATATACTCTTTATTTTATTAAAATCTTTTAAAAGAATATTTTTTATCACCGGATTATATAATGCTGCGGCAGGATGATATGTTGGTATAAGTATTATGTTAATTTTGTTAAACAATTTTATTTTGAAAGTTCTTCCCCTTACCTTAGAAATACTGTCAATATTTCTACCTATTTTTGAGAAAATATAGCGAGTACTATGTCTTCCAAGTGTAACAATTATTTTAGGCCTAATAATTTTTATCTGTCTGTCTAGATAAGTACTACATATTTTTATTTCATCTGGTCTTGGGTCTCTATTTCCGGGAGGCCGACATTTAACGACATTAGTTATATATACGTCTTTTCTATCAAGCCCTATTGAATTAATTAGTTCTGTAAGGATTTTTCCGGCGGCGCCTACAAATGGACGTCCCTGTATGTCTTCATTTTTACCCGGTGCTTCGCCAATAAATATTATGGTTGAATTAACGTCTCCCTCTCCCGGTACGGGATTAGTTCTAGATAAATATAGTCTACACTTGACACATTTTTTTATTTCATTTTCAACTACTTTTAATTCATCCTCTTTACTATACATTTAAATCAAGATTCAAAATAGATTTAAAGTAATATTAATTTAACTTTTGAATAATATATAGGGATATGTATGTCATATGTTTTCCATGGACGTGGTATAGTGGATGGAACAGCTGTAGGAAGAGTATTGATATCAGAGCAACCTATATCGTTTTATGGGGGTGTGGATCCTAATACAGGCGTGATCAGAGAGAGAAAACATCCGTTGCAAAACATATCTATAAAGGATAGAATTCTGTTTTTTCCTTATGGTAAAGGAAGTACTGTGGGATCTTACATAATATTTTCCTTAGCTAAAAATAGTAGTGCTCCTAAAGCTATAATAAACATTGAGAGTGAACAGATAGTGATAATAGGATGCATAATCGCAAACATTCCATTAATAGATAAGGTCGATAAAGTTTTTTTAAAGATGGTTGAAAATAACGATATCGTAAAAGTTGTTGTTAGAAATGGTATCGGGAAAATATTTTTACTCTAAAGCCATCCTTACTGCATTTTCTGTAGATACAACTTTTACGATATATCCTTCGGATGATAGATAGTATGCGGCTTTGGCTGAATCAACTATAACTTTCTTAATATTCATATTTATTAGAGGGGATACAACCATACATGTATCTCTATATATTTCTGCCCCTCTTTTCCTTAACTCTTCTAATAACTTTTTTTCCCGAAAATATATGAATCTAGGTATAAACATTATAAATCTCTTAGAAAATCTTTTATTTCCAACAATGTTTACTATTCTCCTTATTTCATCTACGAATAGATGCGGGCACCCAACCATAATTGCATCATAGTTTTCAGCTTCACTTGAAATTTCACTTTCGGCCTCTATTAAATCTTTATTATCTGGAACTATTTTCTCTAATTTCTTAATACATTTTTTCCAAAGATGGGCTTCTGGAGAAATATTTTCGATAAGAGTTAATCCTATAGAGCTAGAAGTACCTATTGCTGCTAAAAACAGTCTTAAATCGTATTTGTCTTTAAACTTTATGTTAAAAATATAAGGTATATCTTTTTTAACAATTTTTCCTACTAAGTATCCGATTAAGCCATATTTTTTGTTATCAATATTTCTTAAGTCTACGGCTATAGTAGGTTTTCTCAATTCATCTATCCTTAACCCAATTAACGGGGCTCTTCCAGAAATTGCTTCAAAAAGTGTTAAAGGACCTCCTTCTCTATTAGTTCGAGCGCCTATAACACTATTTGCATACAGTACTGCATTACTTTCACCCCATGCGATTTGTTCACCATATTTTGGAGGATTTATAAAATATGGTACGCAGCTTAATGTAGGTACAGCCCCCATTTTCACTAGTAAATCTATAATTTTTTTCTGTTTTTTAAAAAAAATTTCGTCGAGACCCATTTCTTTCCACATTGCTAAATCCATTCCAGCTGGGTTAATAGAGGTGTAGCATGAAAATTTACCTCCATTTTCTGCCAGTTTTTCAATAAACTCTAAACCAGGATCTCCAATATTTTTATATGATATTCCAGAGATATGGACTTTTTTTATCTTTACAAGTTTTTCTGCACCTAAAGTTTCTCCAATCTTTATAATAATATTAAGCGCCTTTTGTTTAATATATCCTGCTTCACCTGAAATTATCTTCTCCTCCTCTTTATCTAAAAACATATCTATTCACATCAATAATTATGTTATGTCTAGCCAATATATTTATATCCAATTTTATCCATATTTATCTTGGTGTATTTAATTGTCGGTTAATGAAAAAAAGGTTAATGATTTCGATTTAGAGGATATAAGTGGCGTAGGTAGAATAACTGCAGAAAAACTTAGAAGAGAGGGATACTTTACGCTGAAGGATATAGCGTATTCATCCGTAAATGAGATAGCAGAAATAGTTGGGTCAACTGAAAAAGCTAGAAATATAATATATAGTGCTCAAAAACTTTTAGGAGGAGGTAAACTTTTCATAACAGCTAGAGAATACATGGATGAGAGAAAAAATCTACTTTACATAAGTACTGGATGCAGTAATTTAGATAATCTTTTAGAAGGCGGTGTAGAATCAAGGGCGATAACGGAATTTATTGGAGAATTTGGTGCAGGCAAAACTCAAATATGTCATCAATTGGCAATAATGGTTCAACTTCCACCTGAAAATGGAGGACTAAATGCAAGAGCATTATATATTGATAGTGAGGGAACATTTAGACCCGAAAGGGTGGTTCAAATAGCTACATATAGAGGTGTAGATCCTGAGGAAGCATTAGAAAACATAATATATGCTAGAGCATATAATAGTGATCATCAAATGTTTCTAGTAGATGAGGCTAAACCTTTAATTGAAGAGAAAAATATCAAGCTTATAATTATAGATAGTCTCGTAACTCATTTTAGATCAGAATATCCTGGCAGAGAGTTTTTGGCGGCTAGGCAACAGAAGTTAAACAAACATATAAGTCAATTAATCAGAATAGCTACAATATATAATATAGCAGTAGTTGTCACTAATCAAGTAGTTTCCAGCCCCGACGTATTCTTCGGAAATCCGTTAAAACCTGTAGGTGGAAATATTGTCGCACATGGATGTACATATAGAATATGGTTAAAAAAGGGTAAAGAAAATAAAAGAATTGCCAGAATTATTGATTCTCCTAAACATGCTGAAAGGGAGACGGTATTCGTGATAGAAGAGGGTGGGATCCTGGATCCGGAAAAATAACCAATCTAAGTCAGTAATTATTCTGTATTCCCATAAATTTTTATAACTATTTACTCTAAGTAGAAGGAAAAAATAAAAGTAAACGTGTATCTTAATTAATAAGATTTTATCTATATCATATAAGTGAGAAAATGGATTTTCCCAGAGAGGTTGTTATTAGAAAAAGCATACATCTACTTTTCACATTGACACTTTTAATCCCATTTACACCAATTTTTAATCTTTTTTTATCTAATGCTATATCGATTCTACAGTATTACCTAATTATGGCTGTAGCATCATCCATATTAAACGCTGTAAAAGTTAAGAATCCAATCATCGGAAGTGAAATACTTCATAGAATAAAAAGTTTTAGGAAAAAGATGCTTAATGATCTATATAATATTAAAATGATGAAACCAAGTCCGTGGAGTACGTCTATTATCGAGAAGTTGGAGCTTATGGGGAATTTTATAGAAAAATTTGAGGAGGGGATAAATAATCAATTAAACATGGTTGAGAGGAGATATGAGAGAATAGGTGGATACATAGGTATTTCTGCAGGGATAATAGGAGTATTATTTTCATATATATTTTTTAAAAAATATGTGATTTATGGAATATACGCTTTAATTGTGGTTGATCCAGTTGGGGCTATAGTTGGAAAAATGTTCGGTAAAAGGAGAATAAAGTGGAGTAATGCTAGTTTAGAGGGAAGTACATCCGAGTTTCTCGCATACGCTTTCTTACTATATCTACTTGGATTTAAACCGCATATAGCTATATTATCTTCTCTTATAACTACTTTAGCTGAAATATATGGAATAGAAGATAACTTATTTATACCTATAGCGGCCTCCGGATCCTTATATTTTCTCTTATCAACCGAAATTTAAATCCTACTTCAAATTAAGCTTTTATATTATATAGGAGTATAAATTTGATGTGAACTAGATGAAAAGCTTAATAATAATTTTACTTAATTCACTAATAGCTTACTTATCTTACTATATTCTATGGCCCACAAAGCCGTCTACATTCAAGATAGAAGATATTTTTCTCTGGTATCTTCCATTAATAATAATAACATTTATCACAACATCTATAACGATAGGAGGTTTAGTTAGATTTATAAAAAACGAGGAATATGGATTAGAAGAGGGGGTTATCGGAAGTTTATATAAGGGAGTATTAAATACCCCCAGCATTATGCTCGCTGGATTTTTTGGAGGCATATTTTCTTCAACAGTGTTTCTAGCACCAATATATTCTCTTACAATGGCGTCAATAATGATTTCAGAATATAAGGGATTCGATGCATTAAGTGAAGCTATAAAACAGTTTCTTAAAAAGAAGAAATACTTTACAATAGGTGTTCCCGACACATTTCTAGCTACAATTTTATTAATATTGTTCTTATTAGTATCTCCATTATTACTCGAATATCTAGAGGCAAAGACATGTATAGGGATAGGAGTCATCTTATATTGGATTATGATTTCAAGGGCAACTATTAGAATAAGTAGAGAATATATTTATTACGGATTAAAAATATGCATCTACTGCGAAAACGAAGTACCTATAGAAGCAGCATACTGTAATAACTGTGGACACAAACTAAAATAATTAACTAGATACTTAATCCAATCCCTTAAACATTGTATCTAATATTTCTATTATCTTTCTAATTCTCTTATCACCTATACCCTTAACTTTTTTCATTTCATATGAGGAGGCTTTAAAAAACTTTCTGGGAGAGCCAAAGTATTTAAGTATTCTTATAGCCATTTCTCTACTTATGCCAGGTATAGATGATATTAGATTTACTTGGGCGTCCCAAATACTTCTTCCACCTTTCCTATGCCCAATTTTTGTTGGTGAAATCCATTCTCTTTTCTCTTTATCCGTATTTATCTTCTTTATAAGTGAATATAAGAAATAGGCTGTTTCTTCTTCATTTCTTACAAATACTATATTTACGCCCATTAATAGTAATGTTGAGAAAAGACCTAGTATTTGATGGGGCCTAATCTTTCTATATTTATATATATTACTTAGATTACCTTCAACTATTATTAGCGGTCTTGTAGAATATTTTAACATATTTCTAACTTGTTCGAATAACCTTTTATCTATAAGCGAGTTAACTAGATCGTCGATCCTCTTCCTCTCGACAACTATATCTTTAGAAATAATATAGTCTCCTATTTCCATTCTATTTATTAATACCTTTATGCCCATTTTCCTTAAATAATCTAACACTTTACTCTTCTTCTCTCTATCATCTACTAAAACAATATATTCGTTCAAATATTAACACCAATTAATATCATAGTTATATTAATTTGATATAAACATAATATATATTAGAACTTATCTAAGATAACATAGATAAGAATATGGCTTTCAATGTGGCTGAAATATATGTTTTTAAAATATATGGTTAACGACATATACTATAACGGATTTGAAGATCAGATATGGAAGTTTGGTGGGAATCTAGCTGTAGGATTTATACTTGGGTTTCTAATAGGGTATGCTCTTAAAAAATTTTTAAAAATAGTTGCAGTTTTTCTAGGCCTTCTCCTTCTCCTATTGCTTTTTCTAAGTTATAAAGGATTAATAATATTTAATACCGAGGCATTCTACAATGTTTTCAAAGATTTTCTCGGATGGTTTCAGGTCGAGGGCAGTAGTTTTATAAACTTCATTCTAACACAATTTTCTTTTGCCGTCGGATTTACTGGAGGATTTTTCATAGGATTTAAAAAAGGTTAAAGTTCCTATTTAATACCTTAGTAAAATAAATATGTGAAATACTATGAGATATTTTAATGAAAAAATCAGTGCAAAAATCTATTGGAGTTTAAATAAAAATATACCAGTATTTGTAGAAAATTTTAAGGATGAACCTACAATATTGGTTAAAGCAACTCCTCCAAGAGATATGCGTCCCGCATTGAGTTATGAAAGAAAATTATTGAAGAAAATATTAGACAAATATTTTAAAGAAAACTATATTGATATAATATCTCCATACAGCGGAATAATTCTGCTGAATAAAATTTCATACGTGGATGCGGCTGACGAAATAATAGTTGGAGGACAGATTATAGGACATATGTTTTTTGATATATATAGATTTGAATGGAGATTCAAGCCAATATACGTTGGAGTAAATAGAATGATAAAATATGAAAAGGGATATTATGCACTTGTTAATTTAAATAAAATTACTAGGAGATATGTTATACATAGAGGAGATATAAAGAAATGTAATTTGCCAGAGGAGAGAGGAGAGTTTATCGCAGTATCTACTAAAAATGGACTTTACCATGGAGTCGGAAAACTTATTAAAAATAATAGAATATATATACTCAAATCTTGGAGAAAAATAAGAGATTATGAATTAGATATTTCCAATAGCATATATAGAGCGATAAGAGAGAATGAGGAGTGGCTTACTTCACGGGAAGAAGAAGCAATAAACTTTCTAAAAAATATAGTTATTAAGAAAAATATTAGAGAAAAATTTTTATCATTTTCTGGTGGAAAGGATAGTCTAGCTGCATTAGTAATATCCTTAAAAGCATTTAATTCGATTCCAATTCTATTTAATGATACTGGTTTAGAGCTTCCGGAGGTAAGAAAATACGTTAAAAATATCGCGGAGAAATATGAATTACATCTAATAGAGGCTAATGCTGGTGAAGATTTCTTTAAATATGTTAGGATATATGGGCCTCCGGCAAGAGATTATAGATGGTGTTGTAAGGTCATTAAACTGGCTCCAATAGTTAGAGCTATTAGAAAGCATTTTTCATCCAAACCTATATTTAGTATAGTTGGTCAGAGAAGATATGAATCTCTATCTAGAGCATTCTCTCCAAGAATCTGGACAAATAGATGGATGCCTGGAGTAATTGTAGTTGCACCTATACTGGATTGGAGTTGCTTGGAGACATGGTTATATATTTTAAGGGAGAGAGTTGAAGTAAATCCATTATATTTTAGAGGTTTTGATAGACTTGGTTGCTGGCTTTGTCCAGCATGTGAAATCGCTGAATTTATGAGGGTGAAAGAGCTTTATGAACAAAATTGGAGTGAATGGAATGAGTTTCTAGAGAACTGGAGGGTAAAACTAGATTTACCAAAACAATATACAAGAAATTTTTTATGGCGTTGGAAGAAGATTATGGGAGACCAGAGACAAATAGTCGGCGAAGAAGTTGCACGGAAAATTGAGGAGAGGACGCCTAAAATAGTGGTGAAGATAAAGAGATATAAGGATAAATTTATAGCAAATTTTAATCCACTATATATACCATATAAAAATAATATTGAGGCATTTTCAAATATTTTAAATATTTTAGGACAAGTTAAGATAGATGGAGATAAAATATTTGTTTCAAAAAATAGTGAAAATTTAATAATAAAAAATAGATACATAACTATTATAGATAGGATCAATGAAAGAAATATTGATAAAGATCTGAAAAATATAATAAAGATCTATTTGAGAGCTAATTTCTGTAACAAATGTATGTTATGTATAGCCTTATGTCCGGAAAAAGCTATATACATGGGAAATGATGGAATAAGGATAAATGTTAATAGATGTAAAAAATGTCTTGAATGTAACAATGTATGTCCAGTTGCAAACTATATCAAAATAGAGTTAACATATTAATTTTAAGCTTTATTGGATAAACATATTTTACATATTATAGATGCGTTTTCCTTTATAGAACAGACGTCACATATTAAGCGTCCACAGTTTCGACATACACCTATTGATAAATACTTTCTGCATATTTCACATAGGGTATTTTTACACGCCTCGCATATTCTTTCTCCAAAATAATATTCATTAGCGCATACTAATCTACCACATATCCTACATCTATATAGTTCATCTACGTCTTCATAGCATATTTCACATATCAAACATTTATCACCATATCTTGCTGATCTCATTATCTTATTGTTAATGAGATGAAATAAAATTTTTGAAGTTACTTTCTAAAATCAGGTTGTCTTGGTTTAAATATTTGAGTTAAATTTATTTTTTTGTTTTACATTTATCCAACACACATTAGGTGATATTTTTTGTCTCATAGACCGGATGCTAAAGATAGACGTATATTATACTTACTATCTTTTTTTAAGAATGGTATAAATGAAATGCTCCTATTCAGATTTATTAAATCGTTAACATTAGAAGGTGTTCAGTTCGGATGCACTATGTCTAATGAAGCATGGTATTCAATTGAACTTCAAAAAAGATTGGATAGATTAGTTGAGAGAGGATATATAAATAAATTTGTGACAGTAGGTAGATTATATACTCATCTCTATATAACAGTATATCGGATAACTGAGCGAGGCCTAAAATATATTGAGAAAAATCCTATACCAGAAGTTGAGAGAAAGAAGGTTAAAAATTTTGTAGAAAAGGTTCTTGAAAAAATTTATAGTAAAAGTGGATGAAATTGAAGATGTATATTTTAGCAGCAGTTGATACAGAGCCTCTACTAGACCCATTTATACCTATACATGGTCTATCCATATCAATACTATTAATAGATATGGGTATAAATATTCTCTACAATGTTGGCCCGGATATGCATATCCTTCTAAGAAATCTTAGATTGGGTGGACTTTCGCTTAAAATTTTTAACTATATAGTTATATCAAGATGGCTTAACCCATTTTCAGGCGCCCTAAATATGGTTCTCAGAAAAATAAGATTACAGGATACGAAGGTAATAGTCCCACCTCCACGGAAAAGGGTTAATAAAAAACTAATTATTGTAGGAGATGATGGAATAAAAATAAATAAATACATCTATATCTCTCCTCCATTCGGATTACCTAATAAAGAGATAGGATTAATAGTTGATCTTGGAGATAGAGGCTTACTTCTATTTCTAGGATGTTCACATATAGGTATCGTAGAATCTGTTGAGAAAATATTAAAATTTATTGGGAGAAGAGATATTTATGGTATAATTGGAGGACTACATTTATCCTATTATGATGAGCTTACGTTCGAGGAATTGGAGAAAAAAATTCCAGAATGGGGCTTAAAATTCATGATACCATTATATTGTACCGGATCTAGGGCCAGAATAAGATTACTTGATGTTATAGGCTCAGATATATCATTTACAGGTGTTGGCACATATGTCTATATATAATGAAAATATTCTATCTTTGCTGGTACTTATCGGATGCCTATATATAGTTCTATATTTTATAAAGAAAACTTATGGTGAGAGACTTGAGGCTAAAGGTATATTTATAGATAATTTAACCATAATGTTTAAGACGGCTAAAATAAATGGATTTATTGAAAAGCTAGCCAATCGTGGAACGCGTTTCTGGAAAATTTTTTCTACAATAGGTATTTTTATTGGAATATATCTCATGATACTAGGAACATATTTTCTTCACATAAATATACTAAAATTTTTATATGTAAAAGAGGAGGCGGCACCAATTGTACCGGTTATTCCATTCATAACTTTAGGTATAGAGGAACTTCCATTCCTAATAATATCATTCATAATTACACTTATATTTCATGAGTTTGCTCATGGGGTTATAGCTATATCTGAAAAAATTCCAGTAAAATCTTCTGGAATATTCTTCTTCATACTATTCTTAGGAGGTTTTATAGAGCCCGATGAAAACATATTAAATAAGAGAAAACTATTATCTAAACTGAGGGTATATTCTGCAGGATCCTTTTCAAACTATATAATTGGTTTACTTTTTTCACTATTATTAGCAACATTTTTTACACAATCAAACGGAATATTAGTTATGGACGTTATGCAGAACTATCCTGCATATCATTATCTTAAGCGTTTTGATGTAATTATAGAGATAAATGGGACAAATATTAAAAATGTAGACGATCTATCGTTATTTATGAATAATACAAAGCCCGGGCAATATGTAAATGTTAAAATAATTAGAGATGGTAGTGAATTAAACTATGTTTTTAAACTTGGTGAAAGAGATGGTAGAGGATTAATAGGAATAACTGTTTCAAATAATTTTGATATGATTATACCGCTATCTAAACCAATAGTATATAGTATTTATAAAATCTTTTTATGGATAGCTGTAGTAAACACGAGTGTAGCCGTAATAAACATGCTACCTATAGCGGTATTCGATGGAGGATTATCATTTTCCGCTGTTATCGATAAATATATTGGTAAAAGAAGGTTAAGAAATATATTGAAGACAGGATTATCAGTCTACTTTATAGCAATTTTGCTGGTAAACATATTATTTACATTCATATATAAAAAATATTGGTGGATTTGGCCATGAAAAATATAGAAATATGTATAGTATTCATTATACCAATAATAACGTTTATTTTAAGTATATATGTGTATTATACACCCCTTAAATATTCTATAGAAAACTACTTAAGTATATATCCTATACCAAGGGTCTTTCCATGGTATCCTTTCTGGAGAATGGCTTTAATATTCTTTTTAGCATGGATTATAGTATTATTTTTTTATCTACTTGATATATTATTTTTAAAATATGATTTACTGATACTTGGAATATTTTTTTCAATTCTTCATTATCTATCGATAATAAATTATAATGTAAGAATATATCCTCTATTTTTCCTTGTTATACATAAATATGGCGGAGACCTTCACGTAGATTTGGGGCAAATAATATTAATACTTTCTACATTACCATTTATCTCTGGTCGTTTTAAGAAGAGAGTAAAGAAAAAGACAGATGAAAAAAGTTAGCGTAAAAATTCTTCTTCATATTTCTTTAGATAATCTGCAGATCTCTTTAAGTCAACGAAAAGTTCCTTTACATGATTTATATCTTCTGGGTTAATCCTGTCTCTTCCCTTAGATTTAGCTATTATAGATGCTGGTGTTAGCAATTGTACAGCATATCTTAAGCTGTACTTTACACCGATATCGGTAAGGTTTTCTAGTCCTTCTTCGCTTAGATTAACCTTCTCTTCCTTAGCCCTAATCTTTAATATCTCCTTTATTTCATCTCTATTATAAGGTTTAGTCTCTATAATTAACAATCTATCTAGAAGGTCTAATGGCAATCCATGTGGAGAAACTATATCTGTGCCTCGGATCTTAGTAAATCCTCTATTGCTTGCCAATATTATTATTGGAGATAATTCTCCTTCCATTGCTCTTGATAGGAAGCTTAATGCTTCAATATCTAACATATGTACATCATCTATAAATAATACACCTGGTATTATTTGAGCGGTACCTTCATCAACCCATTTCTTTACAGTTTCATCTACTCGCTGTCTAATCTCAGGTGAAATTTCTTTTTCTTCTCTAGCACCAAATATTAAGCTAACTAATCCACTACTTCTTGCCTGCATAGTATCTAAGTCATGTAAGGTAACTGTATATATGAATTCTTTTTCCTTAGCTATGGGTCCAGAGGGGATAGGTATTTTTCTAGATACACCGATATCATACTTAGTACCCTTCTCATCCGAAACGCCTATCTTAGTTACTCTACCAGTCTCAGCATCAATCCATATAATATCTCCAACATTAACTCCTCTGCCTATTAACTGGGATGTAATCGTTTCGTCAACACTGAATGTTTTTTCCTCATCCTTAGTTTTCAATGTAATTTTTGCTCCGACAGGAATCTGTTGATAGGGATTATATGGATGTTTATCGTACTCTATCTTTAAGTCGACTACTTGGCCTTCGTAAACCTTTCTGAATTCTCTAATTCTAACACCGATGGATTTCCTCATTGCTTGCATTAATACTTCTGTCTTTTTCATTTCCGCCGAATATATCTCGGAGCCAGAAAGTATCATGAAGGGGGTTTCCTCACCTAGTTCTCTGGCAATAGCTATTGCTAAAGCCGTTTTTCCGGTTCCAGGAGGGCCAGCCAATAACACTGCTCTACCAGCCATTCTTCCACTTTTAATCATTTCTACGACTATGCCAGCTGCTTCTCTTGCCTGCATTTGGCCGACAAATCCGTCTGCGACCATTAATGGTTTACCGTCTTTTAAGCCTAGACCCTTTATATGACTATGAGTACCTATTCTTTCAAACCGTAAAACACTTTTTTCAGGAACTATGTGAGACATATCATCACCTTAGTGTGATGATAACGAGGAAATTCAGATTTATAAAATATATTGAATATAGATATATTTTTCGATTATTGAGGTCTATGCACTACTTTTCTCCTTTTTCTCTATTAATGCCCCGCAGAATGGGCAGTGAATACTTTTACTCGGAACTCTTGATCCACATATGGGGCATTTAGAGACCTCGAAGCGAGATATTATCATTTCACTCTCTAGTTCATCATAAAACTCATTTAAACTATTTCTAACAGCCGATAATACTGGAAATATATATGCTATAAGAAATATCAGCAAGACATATATTGGAAGTAAAATTAATATTGGATTGGTAGAAAATGGTTTTGGTATGTCAAGTTTTTCTACAACTATTTTTAAATATGGTGTTGATTGGATATATAGTAGGGTGATTCCTAGGGATACTATGCTTATTAATCTTCTAATAAGCTTATTTTCACGTGAAAGAAGATTATAGAATGTTACAGCTCGTTTATATTTCCTATATTCTATACTTCCTTCACCTTTATTTAATGTCTTTATTGTAAAGGATAGTATTCTGATCGAATCCCATATCATGAAACCTATACGCGAGAAAGAAATGTATATTAATATTAATATCATCGGTATCTGTACATATCCCATTATATTTTCTACATTTATATTTCCTATGAAATAGGTCTTTAAAACAATAGGAATAATAAATATAATTACAAGCGTGGCTATAACTGTAATTAAGGAATCAAGCATATCTGAATAAGCGGCTTTTCTATTTCGAATAATGGCATCGAGTAATGTTAATGTTCTTTCTTCTTTACTTAATGTTTCAGCAGTTTTGTTGGACAAGCATATCCTCCAGATAACCTTATCAATATATTATGTTCTCATCCATATAAATATCTTGATATTTTCTCTTTAATAAAGCCTAAAGCCATAAATGTGTAAAATATGAGATCTATAAATGGATATATCAGCATTCTTCTCCATATTTTTCTTCTAAGATATCCGAACATAAATACTATATATGGAGCTAATAATAATAAAATTGATCCAATGTAATTAAAGTATATTGTTATAAAGATGAGGGGTATATATAGAAACATGTAAATATATATTAGGATAGACCCATATAAAGCCAATGGAGAATTTCTATATTTTCTTAAAAAGATATAATGTCCTCTTCCATAATTGTAGGCACGCTTTAAAAGTTTAGATAAACTTTTTGTATGAAAGTGCTCTACACATATTTTTGGAGAGACCTTTACCCTATATCCTCTTAATAATATTCTCCATAAAAGTTCTGTTTCTTCATATCCTCCCCTAAAATTTTCATCGAAAAACAATTTGTTTTCAAATATTTTTTTTCTAATAGATAGATTGTTTGAATTTGGGGGTCTTATCAGATGAAAATTATCTATTTTTACCTCCATTTCATGGCTATATATTGGCATCATAGGCCATAAAGCATCGTTATAATAATCCGCAATAATATTTCCTCTTAACTCCTTTGCAGTATATACAGATCCACCAACTACATGTATTTCCGGATTCTTTTTAAAAAATGTATAAATATTTTTGAGCCAATCTTTCTCCACTCGACAATCCCCGTCTGTAAACGCTATAATTTCCCCCTTAGCATTATTTATACCAATATTTCTAGCCAGATTTGCTCCTAAAGGTGGACATTTTATAATTTTTACAAAATTATATTGAGATGCTATTATAGGCGTATTGTCTATTGAGCTATCAACTATGACTACTTCAAAATCCTTAAAACTTTGTATCTTAAGCGAATCCAATAAATATTTTATAGTAGATGAGTTATTTCTTGTTGGTATAACTATGCTAATCATTTAAATCACTACATTATATAGGAAAAATTATTTAATTTATTTAATTTTCAAATATGATTGAAGTTAAATATAGAGTATTGAGGGAGGCGTGTGTTTTTAAGTGTCGTTATACCTGTAAAGAATGGAGAAAAATATATTGGTAAACTTTTAGATAAATTAATCGAACAAACTTATAAAAACTATGAGATAATAGTTGTAAATGACGGATCCAATGATAATACCTCAAATATTTTAAAGAAATATTCTTCAGTAAAAGTATATCATAATGATAGAAGTATGGGTGCAAATTTTTCCAGGAATCTTGGGTTTAATAAGAGTAAAGGAGAGATTATAGTATTTACTGATGTAGATTGTAGTGTAGAGAGGGATTGGTTAGAGAAAATAGTTTCAATATTCATGGAGAAAGATGTAGATGCGGTTGCTGGACAAGTTTTTGCAGAGAATAGGGATAGATTTTTAGCCAGGTTTTTAGAATCATCTATACTTACACCTGCTCCAAAGTATAAAAAAGACATAATTTTATCTGAGGATTTCAAACCAAGAATATTTATCGCTACTGCGAATTTTGCTGTGAAAAGAGAAACACTTTTAAATTTGAATGGATTTGACCCTATATTTAAACACTATGGGAGTGATGATATGGATTTCGCCTATAGATTACTGCGTAGTGGTGGAAAAATATATTGTTCATCTAAGATAAAAGTATATCATCATCATCGAACTTCACTTCTTAAAATTCTGAAGAGATACTATGAATATGGAAAGGGGTTTACAATATTTAAGAGAAAGCACCCTGAAAGCATTTTCAGCATTTTAACAACAATATTTACCTCATTACTCTATATATTTACAGCATTAATACCGGTATCTCTCTTCATAAATCTAGGAAATATTTATTTAAACAGCTTTATTTATTTTCTAGCATCTTTACCTTTCTTAACCCCCCTTCTTTATCATTTCTACTTTTTAATTAAAAAGGGAAATCTGGAGAGAATACTCTATATACCATTAGATATATTAGTCATTTACTTTACAGCAATAGGGATCTTAGTATCCTTTATACAAGGAGAAGGGAGATAATCAATAAGACTTACCATACATAATTATTTTCTTTCTATATGAGATTAAAGCTATGCTATTCAAATTTAATAAAAAGACAAGCATTGGTTAAAATAGTTTTCACAATTGACATAAAATTCATATATTACAAAGAATATATATCATTTAGCCCCGGTAGCTTAGTGGTAGAGCGGCGGCCTCGTATGCTTCGGGAAAGCCGTTGATCGCGGGTTCAAATCCCGCCCGGGGCTTGGTGATATCATGGTTAAAGATTGGAGAAAATTTATTCCACTCATAAATATAATCCTGCTCTCAATATTAATAGTATATATTTTCCTCTTCTTTCTACCCAGATATGAGGGATTAGAAGGATATTGGAGTTTAAGGGCCGTCTCAATTTTTTCTATAGTCTTGCTTGCAATTGCGGTGTTTATAAGCATACTTCTATATTGGTTTAATATTGGCGAAAGAGATTAAGGATAGACTCTTCTTATCGTTCTTGGAAATGGTATGGCATCTATAATAGACTGTAACCCACAAATCCACCATACAAGTCTATCTACACCTAGACCGAAACCACTATGAGGCACACTTCCATATCTACGTAAATCTATATACCATTCGTAATCACTTGGATTTAAACCGAATTTCTTTATTTTTTGAATTAGTTCATTTTCTCTTTCTATCCTCTCTCCTCCACCTACTATTTCGCCATATCCTTCTGGCGCTAGAAGATCTACGGATAGAGTTACCTCAGGCCTATTAGGATCATTTTTATGATAAAATGCCTTTACCTTTTCCGGATAATTGTATACAAATATAGGTTTATCAAAATCTTTTGTTAATGTGTATTCCTCATCTGCGCCTAAGTCTTCACCCCACTCCATATAAACACCTTTTTTTTCTAATATTTTAAGGGCCTCATCATAAGTTATCTTATAGAATGGTGGCTTAATATTTTCCAGCAAATCTATCTTTCTACCAAGTATTTCTAACTCTTCTCTATTCTTCTCAAGAACTTTTCTAACTATATATGTGATAAGCTTTTCCTCGAAGTCGATTATATCTTTCATCCTATACCATGCTATTTCTGCTTCTGTATGCCAGAACTCCGTTAGATGCCTCCTTGTACGAGATTTCTCAGCCCTAAAGGATGGTGCAACTGTATATACTTTTTCTAGAGAGAAAATTAAGGCTTCAAGATAGAATTGGGATGATTGTGTTAAATATACATTTCCCTTTTCAAAATATTTTAGGCTAAATAGAGTAGCACCTCCCTCTACTGCTACATTTATAAACATTGGTGCCTGGACTTCGTAAAAACCATTAGATCTAAAAAATTCATGTATTGCCCCGAAGATAGTACTTCTAATTTTTAATATGGCAGCCATTTTTCTACTTCTAATCCATAGATGTCTGACATCTAATAAAAATTCTCTTGAAAAATTCTTCGTTATTGGAAAATTATTTGAAGTACCCACAACCCTTATATTATTAATATTTAATTCATATCCGCCTGGAGCACGTTTATCCTCCCTTAAAATACCTATAGCTTCAATAGAAGCTTCTATGGAAATATTTTTTAAAATATCATCGCTTATCGTTTTTTTAACTAATACTCCCTGAATTATCCCACTTGAGTCTCGAATTAAGATAAATATTTTATCTTTAAATTCCCTCTTTCTATAGATCCAGCCTCTAACTCTATATCTTTCTCCAACAATTCCATTCTTAAATATATTTTCTATGCTAGTATATTCAATAATAGTTCCCCCAGTTAATATTTATAAACTCTACTTTAAATATCAAAAAGTTACTAATATATTTTTTATAATATCAGACTACTGGCTTTCCCTTTCTAGGTATTTCGATTACTCTTTCTACTTTCTTCTTTAATATTTTCTCTAATACATATTTTGCTTTTTTCCTAGACAATATCATATTATTATTCCCACAGTATGGCGAATATATACACTTCGGGCATCCATCTATACAGTTGCATTCACTAATAAGTCTATATGCTCTTTTTAATGCTATACTAATATCATTATATATTTGAAAAGATATTCCAGAGCCGCCTGGAAATGTATCATAGATATATATGTGTCCAGTAGGAAAACTTACTCCGCCAATATCCGTCATCGACGCACCTACAATTGTCTGAGAGACAGATATTAAGGCGTGTTCGATAGCATGAAAGGCCTCAGCATTTTCTATATCATTCCACATATCACTATATGGAAATACTATTAAAATGCCTTTAGTATTAAATTCATATTCTATAGGTTGTCTGAGAATTTCCTCTCTTATTTTGATGTTTCTAAAAAAGTCTTTTACAATATAGGCATATACTGTGTCAGTTATATTTAACTCTAAATACTTTATAGAAATATTATGTACTATTTTATCTTGAAAAATCTTTGTTTCATCTGGGATTGTATAGTACAGTGGAACGGTATAGAGATTAATATTTTTTGGTAGTTTTCTAACGATTGCCTTATTATCTTTAAATTTTAGGGAGAGATATGGTGTTCCTCCATGAATATATATTGCACCTGGAAATAATTCCTTTATAGCCATAGATTTTTCTCTAAAACCTATAATTTTACCATTTTCAGAAATAATTTTCACATTTTCTCCAACTCCCCTTAAACTCATTTTCTTTCTAAGAAACGCCCACCCATTTCTTGTTGGAAATAAAAATTTCCCCCTTTTTCGTAAAAATCCTTCCTTAACTAGATTCTCTATAATTTTTTTCTCATTTTCAGACAACTTTAAATAATTCAATGGATAATCTATTGCCATTGCAACTAAATGGGTCTTCATTATCTCAATATTATCTAAATCGATGTAAAGTGGTTCTAATCCTTGTTTCCAAAAATCTTCTGGATATCTTTCATAATAACTACTTATAGGATCATTTCCAAGAATAGTAAAAACATATGCTTTCTGTCCTCTTCTACCACTTCTACCTATTCTTTGAATATATTTAGAAAATGTGGCTGGAATATTAAATAATATAACTGAATCAACATGACCTATGTCTATACCTAATTCAAGCGTAGGTGTAGCTAAAACTGTACTAATTTTCCCGCTCCTAAACCTTTTTTCTACCTCGGCTCTTTCTTCAGGTCTAAGACCAGCTCGATGTATATATAAATTTAAACCATATTTTTCTCCTAAACGTTTCAAGAACTCTACAACTCTATGACTATCCGCAAATAATATTGTTCTAAATCCTTTGTCCTGGCAAAACTTTATCAATTTAAGTGCTTCTAATAATTTGCTTCTATCAATAGGTTTAATAAATATATGTATAGTTTCTCCACGTTTAGATCCCCTTTCAAATATCAAATCTACATCTCTTCCAAAAAGTTTTTTAGAAAATTCTAGTGGGTTTCTTATTGTAGCTGTAGAACCTATAACCTGAACATTTCCCAAAAACCTACTTAGTCTTTTAAAAACATATGCTACATGGGTTCCGAAGACACCGCTATATATATGAAAATCGTCGAAAACTATATATCTAATATTTCTAAGCATTTTCTTAAAATTTTCAGAGTATATAAGTGAAACATGTATCATAT
Organism: uncultured Thermoproteales archaeon; assembly: GCA_964550975.1. GTDB lineage: Archaea > Thermoproteota > Thermoprotei > Thermofilales > B9-G17 > CAZKAY01. The sequence continues at coordinate 27,273 of CAZKAY010000006.1, forward strand.
CCGGATTTGTAATCAATATTGGGGGAGGGTTCATGAAAATTTTGTCTCTGTCTTTTCTCGTAATATCTCCATCAAATATTGCATATCTAATGCCGAACAAATTTCTTATGAATAGATCTATTCTTTTTGCCTGATCTCTGGCTAAAGCTTTGGTAGGATATATTAATAACGCCCTAATACCCTTAAAGGGGTTTTCTAAAACATCATTTAAAATTGGGATTAAGAATGCTTCAGTTTTACCTGTACCAGTACCAGCTACGATTATAACATCTTTACCATCAATAATTTTTTTAATAGCTATTTCTTGAAATCGATAAAATCTATCAATACCATTTATCTTCAATATATCTTTTATTACTTCATTGATCTGAACTTCATCTACATAACTACCATATTTTATATCTGAGGCGGTTTCCAGAAAGGTATGAACGATCTCAGCTCCTTTATCTCTACTCAATTCTTTTAAAATATCATCTTCACTAATGTTTATTTTCTTTAACACCTAGATTACACCGGTTTCTTTAGCCATTCTCTCAGCAGCAGATCTAGTTAATCCCCTATGTCCTAAAATAGTATATCTCTCAGGCCTAATCCTATGAGCTAAAGTTAAGGCTTCTATAATATATTTGGGTTCTATACCTAATTCATAAGCATTAGTTGCTGCACCGGCAATCTTTAATGCGTCTCTAATTTTCTCCCAATCACCTCCATGTAACCACATCATCATAATAGCACCTAATCCAGTCTGTAAACCATGGTATGCAGGTTTAAATCCATATTTCTGAGATAATAAATCCAATGCATGACTAAATAGATGTTCACTACCTGAGGCTGGTCTACTACTACCAGCAATGCTCATAGAAACTCCACTACCTATTAAAGCCTTTACAAGGACTCTAATACCTTCTTCAAAGCCTTGCTTTATTATAGAAACTTTTTCTAATACTAACTTAGCGCTCATTAGGGCCATTGAAGCTGCATATTCACTATAATCTTCTCCCTTTAACCGATATGCTAGTCGCCAATCCCTTATGGCTACGAACTTAGCTAGCATATCTCCACAACCAGATGCAATTGCAATTGGAGGCGCCTGAGAAATAATTTTGGTATCAGCTATAACAGCTATAGGTGCATGTAGGCTATATTTTCTCTTAGCTTTTTTCATCTCTTGTCTTAATAGATAGGATACTGCGGGGGAAGCTATTCCATCGTTAGACGGATTTGTAGGTATACTTATAAAATTTATTGATGATAAACTTGCACTCAGTTTTCCAGCATCTATTATCCTTCCTCCACCTACGCCTAAAACTAAATTTATCTTATTCTTTCTTATTACCGATAAAAGATTAAGTATAGTTTTATACGTAATCGGTTTTTCACTAATCATATATCTTACAACTACTATTCTACTATTATCTAAGACTGGTAAGATTTTTTCCTCAACTATATGGTTTGTAATGGTGGTTCCAGATAATACTAAAATTTTATTTTTTCTTCTTCTACTAGATATTGCCTTAAGTATATCTGGGATCTTTTCTACTGCATTTGGACCAAATATTACATGCCGAGGGATCTCCATTGCTTCTAATCCTTTAGACAAATGAGGTACCCATAGATTTGTTATCTTATAGAATATTTTTTCTCCAATATTTAACTCTATCTTAAATCATCAATCCGACAAATGTTTATAGAAAGACATATATCTATATATTAATAAACGGGGGATTAAATGAATATATGGGTTGAAGCGTTAACTGGTAAACAAGCTCTTCTATTTAGCTTTATTGCAAAATTTTTTATGGATAGAGGGGATAATGTCATAATTACATGTCGAGAATATGATTATACAGCTAGAATATTTTTTCAAAGAGGACTTAAACCCTATGTGTTAGGTCGATATGGTGGAGGAACATTACTAGGTAAAATTAGGGCTAGTTTAGATAGACAGTTAAGAATACTTGATATTATTACTGAAAAAAATATAGATGTTCACATCTCTTTTACATCCCCGGATTCATGTAGGGTAGCATATGGTTTGAATATACCGATAATAAATCTAACAGATTCTCCTCATTCCTATATAGTAAATAAATTAACTATACCGTTATCAAGATTCTTAATTATCCCTCACTGTATTCCTAAGAAAGAATTTAGCCACCTCATTCCATTAAGAAATATATATACATTTAACGGTATATTTGAGGTCACTTGGACAAAGAACTTTTCCCCGGATTCAAGGATACTAGATGAATTAAATTTAGATAAATATAGATATATTGTTATGCGCACAGAGGAGAAAAAGGCGTCCTATTATAAGGACATGGATAGCAGGCCAACATTGATCTCAATTTTTATAGATAAACTTATCTCAAGGGAAAGGGGGCTTAAAATTGTAATATTTCCAAGATATATTGATCAGAAAAAATATTTGATTAAAAAATATGGTGAGAAAATAATTATTCCCGAGAGAAGCGTAGATACGCAGTCTCTAGCACATTATTCTTTACTAGTAATTACCGGAGGAAGTACCTTTGCACAAGAAGCGGCTCTCCAAGGAATACCCTCTATATCATATTTCCCTTATCATTTTTATATAGAGGAATATATAGCTAAAAGAGGTTTTCCCCTATTTCACTACATAGATATCATAAATGCTTTAAAAAAGATGCTTGATATAATTTCAGATCCATTTAAATATCATATTAACACAACTAGACTTTTAGAAAGGATGGAATCTCCCTTAGAATTATTGGAGAAGATAATCAATCAGATTTTTATAGAAGATTAGAGAATATATTGTTAAATATTATTTATTAGATATCATAGGGGTTTATATTTGAATATAGAAGATATAGATGAAATTAAATTAAAGATAGAAGAATTAAAAAAACATGTGAAAGATGATAGACATCTATATAATATTTTAGATGAACTAGAAAACTTTTTATCAAATCCTTCTAAAGTCATCGCGTATGGGGTTTATAAATTAAATAAATACGAGGATAAAGAAAAATATATAGAAATATTAGATAGAATGAGGGAGAATGAGGATATAAGGATTTTTTCAGACCGACTTCTACATTCATGGAGAACTAATAGGGTCCTAAGATTTATACTTCAAGTTGCATGGATTGTAGCAGCAGCAGTATCATTTATGATGGGTGTATATTTATTCTTTCCACCCTATATATTTTTCGGTAGAGTTAGTGGAAATTTTACTACAATTCTTCAAAGAACGATGGAACTTGTTTCAAAGAGTCCGCAAATACTTTTAGTTATAGATCCACTATTTAAGGTTCTTGGATTTGCTATGATGATCATTGCAATAATAAGTTTATACCAAGCACATTTGATAAGTAGAGAGGGTAGCTAGATTGAGTTTTAAAATAAGGGATTTTTTGATTAAAAATAGGGTTGAAAACTTTATTCTAAAAATATTTCTATATTTATTAGCAATGGCAGGTGTATTATCCTTACTTCTATTACTTGTATTACTATCACTTTTCCAGATAACTTTTATGCCCAGGGAAGTTATCGAAAGCATAACTACTATTTTATTTATACCATTAATAATGGATTTAATATTAGTTTCTCCTAATTTGCCGATCTTTCTCCTATTTTTTTACATAATACCTCTTCTCTTAATATTTACTGTTCTAATTAGAATAATATTGAAAACGATTTTATTTCCACGAGTAGATGTATTTAGAAAATTTCTTAAAAGAGAGGAGTCTAATAAGATAGCTAAGGAGAAATTCGGTTTATTAGATTTAATGGCTATAAGTATTGGTGCTACTATAGGACCATCTACCTTTGTATTAAGTCCGTATAGCGTAAAACATTACGGATGGTATGCATTTTTGGGAATGCTTTTATCGTCAATTTCAGCTATATTATTGGCCTATGGATATAGTAAAATGTATTATTATAGTAAAAGGCTTAAGAAAAAAATTATTGGAGGCCCGTCTTTTGTTGGAAACGCTTTCGGTACAAAACATTATCTATACATGATTTCACGCTTTACACTGTGGATAGGAAATGTATCCTTGTCTGCATTTAATCTTTTAATAGCTATAGGTTTGGTCTCTGAATATCTGTTACCAAGAATTTTTTCCTTTATTAATCTAAATGAAGATCCCGTTATGACTTTTATAGTTAAAATTACTACATTTATAATTTTATCGATCTTTGTGATATATAGCCATGAGAGATGGGAGAAGATGGTAAAAAGTCAATTATATTTAACAATAATATTTTTATTTCTATTCATTTTCCATATAGTCCTTCTAACAATGCAATATAATATTCCCATGCAAAGTGTAATGGAAATTAATATGGGCTCATTTGATCCCGGTTCAATTATAACTGGAACGTTATCTTCTGCAGCATATGTATATTTAATGATCTTCGGTTTCCAGGAAGTACAGAGTTTAGGAGAACACATTAAATCTAAAGGTACTAACTATGATGATAGATTGAAGGAAACAACATCAATACTGAAAAAGGCAATGATAGGAGGTACAATTTTTTCCTCTATCATTTTCCTCTCATATATTGCCATTTACATTGGTTTAAATAATATGGGTATCGAAACTCCCGACACAATGATACCTGCATTAGATATTTCGATGAAATCAGATATACTTTACATAACTACTCTCTCTGCACTATTTCTTGGAGTAATGACAACTTATATTCCGTCATTTGTTGCCAGTCTAAAACATTTGAGAGAACTTATGTTAGATGTATTTGAAATACCAATTACTCATTTAAAAATACGGATAGACCCATACATAGTAATATTTTTCATGAGCCTACTCTTATTGACAAATGAGGAGTACATTATAAAATTAACGGATTTCTCTGTTTTAGTATCCATGTCAATAATATCTATATCAGAACTATTTCTATGGAGAAGATTTTTTAGAAGAAAAAGTATAATTACTAAAGGTAATTATAGGGTATTTCTAACTTTCTCTATAATACTTGTAATCACATTATTTTCATCAATATTTTCCCAAGAAATAGCTATAAATAGTATTATTTTCATGATTATAGCTACACTTATGATAATGTTTTTAAGCTATGAAACAATTATAATTGAAATTTTCTCAATTATAATTGGACTATTTACAATATCTATAACCCCCTCTCTAATAAACGTTATAGGGGAGATGGCTAAATACGGATTGGCAACACCCACAGATATAGCGATCATGCAGGCATTAACTATGTCATCAATAATTATATACTTTATATTTCTTATAATCCTACTTCATGTTTTGATAGAAAATAGGGTTGAAATCATAAAAATAATCTCCATCATATATGGATTTATACTAGATACATTATTTCGACTCAAGAAATTTATAAAATATCGTAGACAAACATAGATTCTAGAAAACTTAATAAGAGGGATAAATTTATATTTCTAAATAATAATTATCATCAAAGGTGTATTGGAATGGAATATGTATTTGCAAGCCTAATATTACATTATGCTAAAAAACCAATAACAGAGGAAAACATTAGAAAAATATTAAGTGCAGCTGATATCGACGTAGATGAAGTCAGGGTAAAGGCTTTAGTAGCCACATTAAATGAGGTAAATATAGATGAGGTTATAAAGTCTGCAGCTGTCCCGGCTATGTCGATGCCAACTACAGTTCAGCAGCAACCACCACCTGAAGAAAAGAAAAAGGAAGAAGAGAAGAAGGAAGAAGAGAAGAAGGAGGAGAAAGAAGAAGAATCCATGGAGGGATTGGCGGCTCTATTCGGATAAAGCCTTATTTTCCTCAAGTATTTTCCTCAATTCTTTTGTTCTATTAGTATACAGTCTGATGGTGATCTTATCTCTGGTTGAAGGCATCATAGGTGAGTCTTTACTTGAAATAGATATTTCAACAAATTTCCTATTTGTATTCATTTTTATATCTTTAGCTTTTAATGGAAATAATATGGGTTGACTTTTATCTAATAATAATCCTTTATTAGTAACGATATATTCTGATGGAATTACAATATGTGGAATGTTTTTCTTCTTCAAGTAATATGAGGAGTATCTCATTGTAATCAGTGAGATTAGAAAGAACATAAAATACAATAAAAAGAAGGATATAAATGAGGCAAGTTTATTGTCATATACATATATAATAATAAAGTTTTTTATCAAATTTATTATTCCATTTCTCATCGATCCAATAAATATCATTGGAAAAAATATTAATAATGGAATTAATTGGAACAATAGAATTATGCCCTGACCTTTCATCTCGCTACTTAGCTCTCGATCCTTTAATCTAAGTTTCATAACGATTTCCCTACTTTCTTCGAAAAGCTTTTTACCACTTTCTATCAACTTTACATTTGATATAAGTTTCTTAGTCTGTTTACCAAGAAGTAAAAATTGAATTCCCATTATAGCTACAAAATATAATAGAAATAAAAATGAAAAGTATTCCTGAAGATATGTAGACATAAAGGAGAATATTAAGAGCATGACAATATTCAATATGATATTTTTATATCCTATATTCATGATATATCCCAGTAAATATTGATCAACCTAAATTCATATTCTTTCCCTATTTAAATTTTCTTCTCTCTCCAATATTCTCTCGTTCTAGCATACTTCCTTTCCATCTCAATAATCAGCCTATATATTTCATCCTTATCATCTGAGAATAATGTTCTATTAATAATTTTTAGAGCGTTTGAGGGTCCTATTCCTCTAGCAGCTAATGCTATTGCCGCTCTTTTACCATAATATAGATAGAGTTTAGCATTTTTCTGTAAACGACGATATACCTTATTTTCATCATCCATCAATCTTAATCCATTTAATCTCTTCCTAATTATATCTAGTGAATAATTATCCCACTTATAGGTTAGCGTTAATATTCTTGATCCACATATCGGGCATCTCATTTTATCTCTAATATTTTTTACCTTTAAAATCTTATTCCATTTACCGCAGTGAAGGCAAATAATTTTAAGTTCTTCTTCAAAAAGTCTTGCCTTTACAATATTTATTAACAATGTTATCGGAATAGTTGAAACATCATAATCTATATATTTATATGAATATAGAATTGGTTCGGCAAATGATGAAGGATTATTTATAGAATTATATTTTATAACAATGTTTAACTTACCATTTTTTATCATCTCAATAATTTTCTTTGTCTTATCTATATCTATATCTCTTGTAGTGATCTCATTTATGGTTTCCTTATCAACAGGAGTTTTATATAAAAACTTTATAATTCTATCTGGGGAACTTAAATTCTTGTTTTTTTCTATTATACCAAATCTCTGAGCTACATGTAAAAATCTCCATATATAAGTCTTAGTTTTACGAAGATAATCAAACATTTTTATAAAATCTTCCTCTTCAATTCCCTTTAAAATATCTCTAATTTTTCTCCCATCTATATTTTTCTCAGACAATATCGCTATTCTATATGCATCACTTCTATATCCAATTTTAAATGAAAACATGTCTGATAGAATAGATGTTAAAAGTAATCCAAGTGTTGTATTCACTCTACTTCCACCATGGATATGAATTACATTTATCTTTCCAAGAGATTCGATAATAATATTCTTATCTGTAGGTATAGGATTTCCTTTCTCCATTTCTTTCTTAATATACATTATTATTTTATCGAAAAGATTGTTATCTATGCTATACCGTCTTCTAATTTTTTCTAAAATATTAATATTATGTATATTCTCCTCTATCAATCTCTTAAATCCACCTATTTCTCTAGCAACGTTAAAATATATTGGTATCATTTCTCCTTCCCATATAGGTATAGCTGCTAAATAACTACTTGATGGAGATACATTTATAACTTCTTTTTCATAATCTATTTTTTCTACATACCAAGGTTTTCCGGAAAGTATAAATACCATGTTCTCAGAGTCATAGTTTAAAGAGATAAAGCGTTCATCTAATTCTCCTATAATTCTTCCACTTACAAGGTCTTTAACCTTAAATCTTTTTACATCCGGTATAGTTGATATGTTTTCAAAATAATATTTGTAGGCTTTTCTTCTGGGATATATTTTCCCATCACTGAATCCAATTAATCTTAACCTTTTTAAGAAAATTATAACTTCTCTCAATTCTTTCAGGTTTAAATCGCTATATGGGTATGCTGAAACAATTATACTATATATGTCCATAATATCTCTATATCCTTCGAGTAAAAGACCTACTATTTGATGTGCTAGTACATCAAGGCATTTCTTAAATATTGTTGGTTTTTCTAAGTTCATGTTTAAAGCTCTTCTTCTAATAACTATAGATTCTATTAAGTCTTCAATATTTATGGAGATTATAGTTCCAAAAGAGGTTTCCTTAATTTTATGTTTAGATCGTCCAATTCTCTGTAAGAGCTTTATAGCTTGACGAGGAGACATGTATTGCACTACTCTATTAATTCTACCTATATCTACCCCCAATTCAAGGGAAGATGTACATATCAATGCTTTTATCAAGCCATTTCTAAATCTTTTCTCTGTCTCTATTCTTTCCTCTCTTGAGAGAGAACTATGATAGACTTTTATTTCATTAATGAGAGATAAGCTTTTACCAATTTTTTCTGCAAGCGAACGAGTATTAGTGAAGACCAGTATACCGTTTTCATTTTTAATTAGATCTAAGAGAACATCTACTCCTATAATCTTTTTCGCCATATCTTTTTCCATAAATGAGAGTCTAATATCTATTTTAAAATTCTTTTTTTCTTCATCCTTTATTATAATCACATTTCTTATCCCTCCTAAAAATAGAGCAGACGTTTTCTCATCCCCAATAGTTGCAGATAAGGCGATTCTCTGAATCCTGCATTTGCTAATTCTGGAAAGTCTTTCTAACGCAACTGATAATTGTACACCTCTTTTACTTGATATTAGTTCATGAAATTCGTCTAAAATAACCCATCTTACCCACTTCAAATGATTTCTAATATTTTTTCCGGATAAGATTATCTGTAAGGATTCCGGAGTCGTTATTAATATTTCTGGAGGATGTCTTGAAATTTCCTCTCTAATTCTTCTAGGTGTATCTCCATGCCTTATAGCTATACTTATATTTAGTTCGGATGCTATTGCAATAATTCTTCTAAAAATATCTCTATTCAACGATCTTAGAGGTGTTATATATATTACTTTTATACCACTCCTATCCATTTTCAAGAGTTTTTCAAATATCGGGAACATAGCTGCCTCTGTCTTTCCAGATCCAGTTGGAGCAATTATCAGAACATGATTTCCATTCAATATAGGCATAAATGATTTATATTGAATTTGAGTTGGTACACTATATCCATACTTATATATTACTTCTCTAAGCTTTCTACAAAAAATGTTAAATTTTTTCTCCATTTTTCACACATATTTTTCTTAAATACTCTATTGCAATATAAAATATGGATAATATGTCATCAATAAAATATTTTTTCATAATAGTTTTAACATTATTGTTTATACCAACTTTCCTAGAATACTTTTTCACCATCATGAATCAGTGGATTATTTTCTTTTTATCAAATTTTGAACAAGTATATATGGCGTATGGAAATCTAACACAACCAAAATTGATTGAAGATAACATTTTTTCATATTTACTAGAAGTTCCCTTTTCAATAATATTTTATATCACTATTATTGCATTATTTGTTTTAGTTATAAAAATTGTAGGAGATATATTTGGTTAATCTTCTTCCTCTATATCACTTTCACCAAATATTTCATCGGGCTTTATAGTAAATATTTCTATTTCCTCTTCGCCAATGTATATTGTATCACGTATAGATAACTTTTCTTTTCTTATTATTTCCATTATCCTTTTTCTTTCAATAAAACTTATTTCTCTACCATATATACGGGTAATAAAGGTATCAAGGTCATTTTCCTCAAAAAATTTCTTTAAAATATTTCCATTCAAAGCAGTAGATATGAATATCTTATTCCTAATTCCTATCTTTCTCAAAAATCTTATAAAAGTATTTCTTAACTTTATTTTTTCCAAGATCTTCTTTTCATATACATCCATCTTTTTAGCAATATTTTCCCTTAAATCTGGAGGCATTTTCTCAACATTTTCCCAAAAAACATTCACATCATCTATGGTCTTGCCGAGTAAGCTATTTAGAAA
>CAZKAY010000007.1:0-3296 GCA_964550975.1 uncultured Thermoproteales archaeon
GTTGTGGATTAGAGCCATATCGCATATAGATAGATTTATATATATGTTTTATTATATCTAACATATTGGTGGTTTTTTGAAGTATATAATTATAGCTTTGATGCTCATTAATTTACTTCCATATACGTCTTATAGAAAGATTTTAGTAGCTGTTACTCTTGAACCCTTAGCCCCAATAGTATATGAAATAGGGGGGCAGTGTGTTGAGATCGAAGTTCTTTTACCGGAGGGTGTTGAACCACATACGTTTCAGCTGACTAAAGATGTTGTTGAGAAGGCCTCTAGAGCTGATTTAATAGTTCATACTGGTCATATGGAATGGGAGAAAAAGCTTATATCTATTTTAAATAAGAGTTCTGTTGGATTAGAGGATTATATTAGATTTGGATTAAATTTAACCAATATTCCTGGTACAGATAGCGTTGATTTACATGGATATTGGCTTGACCCTATAAATGCTATCGCTATTGCTAAGGCTATTGTAGAGAAACTTATTGAAATGGATCCCATGAATAGTGAGATATATAATCTTTCTCTAAAAAGATTTGTAGATAAAATGTATATGCTTATGGACTCGCTTACAACTCTATCTAAATCCTATAATCTTTATGGTAAAAAAGTTTTATTGACGTTTCCATCAGAGGTATATCTTATAAGACCTCTTGGATTAAAGCCTATTGCATGCATTGTTAGGGGTCCACAAATACTTATAAGTGGAAGTGAACTTGTAAAGGTTAGAGAAATGTTGATGAAAAAGGAAATATCCTTTATAGTTGTATCTAGTGTTGCTAGGAGGATGAAGGCTGTAGAATATGCTGAACAACTTGCAAGGGAAACTGATACTAGAATCATCTATCTAAGAACATTTTCTCTTCCAAATCTATATGATTATTCCTCTCTAATAATGTATAATGTTGGTTTAATTATAGGTTCTGGAAAATCCTTAGAATGTGATATGCAAGATCTTAGTGAAATATATGTTTCTCTAATATTTATTCTATTAATAATATCTATAATAGAATTATTATATATCTATAGGTTGAGGAAATATGTATGAGAATATTTCTAGGAGAGAGATGGATTATCTGTTAACTATATATGATTTAAATGGGCTGCCGGACAGTGATGTATATGTTAGACCTATAAATATTTCTAGGAAATTAAATATTGCTAGATCTACTGTTGTACCTATGATTAGAAAGCTTGCAAACAAGGGTTTAGTAAACTTTGTATATCATAAGGGTTCAAAGCTAACTGAATTGGGTAAAAATATTGTTGAGAAATACTATTGGAGTCATCGTATATTAGAGACATTTATGGTAAGGTATTTGAAAATGGATGTAGGAAATGCCTGCTGGTGTGCAAGGAAATTTGATATAAATGTACCATATGAAGTTGTTTCAAGAATGTGTGAGTTACTGAATCATCCAAAATGCTGTCCTCATGGAAAACCTATTCCACATAAATGTGATTTGGAGGTGGGAAAATGTACTGCATAGATGTAGAGAACCTTAGTGTAGCCTATGATTCACAGAAAGTTTTAGATAACATTAGTTTTAAGGTAGGTTATCCAGAGTTTATTACAATTATAGGTCCAAATGGTGCAGGTAAAACAACTCTACTTAAAGCAATTACAGGTATAATTAAACCTATATCTGGAATTGTAAAGATATTTGGTATAAATGTATATGAGAAACCAGGTGAAGCTAGGAAATATATCGGATATGTTCCTCAAAAGGAGAGAATATCGTTAAACATTCCTATAAAGGTTAAAGATATAGTTTTAATGGGATTGCTTGCAAAAATACCTCCTCCAAGAATAACCTCAAGAAAAATGATTGAGAGTATGAAAAATACTTTAAAAACAGTTAATGCATTAGAACTTATTGACAAACGTTTTAACGAACTTTCTGGAGGACAGCAGCAAAAAGTATTGATTGCAAGAGCATTGGTTTCGAATCCAAAAATATTGATTTTAGATGAACCATTTTCAGGAGTTGATGTGGAGAGTCAGGGAGAAATATTGAGCTTTCTAGATGAGCTTAAGAAAAAGAAGAAGGTAAGTATACTACTAGTTACACACGATGTGAATCCTATAGTAAACTTTACGGATAAAATATTGTTATTAAAGAATAAGTTGATTGCATATGGTACCCCAATGGAAGTAATAAGAGAAGAAGTATTGTTAAAGGTATATGGTAGATGTGCCAAGGTCATTGAAAAGGGAGGTACATGTTATGCTATAACGGGTGATCTACATGCTTGATCTTATCAACTATCTCTCACAAACATTTGTATTACGTGCAATAATTGCATCGATACTTACATCAATACTCTCCTCATTAATGGGATCATTTATGATTTATCGTGGTCTTTCCTTTATGGCTTCTGGTGTAGCTCATGCTGCACTTGGAGGAGTAGCGTTTTCACTTCTATTAAGTACATTTCTACTATCTTCAATCGACCCTATATTTGGGGCAGTATTCTTTGGAATAATAATGGCATTTATAGTTGGATATATGGGTAAATGTGGAGAAATCGAGAAAATGGAGACCGGTATAGGCGTATCATTTGCAATGGCAATGAGTTTAGCAGTACTCTTTATGACAGTTATTCCACCAATATATTTGCCTAAAATATGGGGATATTTGATGGGAGACATATTTTTATTAACAGATAGGGATTTAATACGACTTTTCAGTGTAACTGTTATAACAAGTCTTATTACAGCAGTATTTTATAAGGAGTTTATATATGTTTCCTTTGATATGGAGGGTGCGATGGTTCATGGAATGAATGTAAAATTCTATCATTATTTAATGTTGATTCTAATGGCTTTAGCCATAATATTTGAAGTGAGGGCTGTTGGAGCGATACTTGTATATGTTATAATGATTGTGCCTGCAGCCACTGCAAGCATGTTGCTAAAAGATATGAGAAAATCCATGATCCTCATATTTCTAATATCATTTGTAAGCCAGTTTATAGGAATTATATTGGCATACTTTTTCCCTGCATCTCCATCAGCTTTAGCAGGTTTCTTAACCTCAACTATATTTGGATTCGCATTAATATATAGGAGTAAGAAGAAGTAGCGAAAAGCTTTTTAGAAAAAAGTATATTAGATTAGTGATGTCCATACAATATTTTTTCCAGCAAACTAATATTGTTGAAAACAATCTATTTATGATTTGGCTGACATCAATTATTATTTCAACAGCATTTATAGTAGGATTTTATTCATATCTATCTTTAAAAAATAGGTTTGATCGAATATATAGGTCTAGACATATTTT